>JALVQM010000189.1 GCA_027025615.1 Desulfobacteraceae bacterium
GTTATATTGGTCAAAGGCTCTCTTGATGACCGCTGCGGTGGTACTGGAATCTACCCCGCCCGACAGACCAACAACACAGCCGGTGGCATTGATTTGGCGTACTTTTTCAATTACGAAAGCGCCAATTTGCTCTGCTACGTGTTCGCAATCGATGGTTGGCAGTTTTATCATGGTGCATTCCTTTCCAGATTGTTGTTTTCTGGCTGCCAGGGTGGTTTGGCCCCCAGCAGCCGTCCCTGCCATGTGTCACGTTGTTCCAGCCTTTGCCTGATGGCTTCAAGAGTTTTGTTTTTTTCAAGGGCCCAGTCCGGGGCAAGCAGTTGCCGGCGATGAGGATCGCCGGTCAGGCGCTGAATCACCATTGGGGCCGGAAGACGTTCAAGCACGTCACAGACAAGTTCTACATACTGGCTACGCTCCAGACAGCGGTATTTCCCCTGGTTGTACAGAGTGGCAAGGGGAGTGCCCTTGACCACGTAAAGCAGGTGCAACTTTATCCCGTCGATTTCCAGGCCGGCCACAGCATCGGCCGTGTCCAGCATCATGGTCCGGTCCTCACCCGGCAGGCCTAAAATCACATGGGCGCAGATCTTGATTCCGTGACCCCTGGTGATTTCTACTGCTTGCTGAAAACATTCAAAGTCATGGCCGCGGTTGATCATCGCCAGGGTTGAATCATGGGCCGACTGGAGGCCGTATTCGAGCCATACAAGGTGGCTGCGGGTATATCCGGCCAGCAAGTCTATTATCTCTTCGTCGACACAGTCCGGACGGGTGCCGATGGCAAGCCCTACCACGTCGGAAACTGCCAGGGCTTCGTCCCAGCAGGCTTTCAGTTTGTCCAGGGGGCCGTAAGTGTTGGTGAAGGCCTGGAAGTAGGCAATGAATTTTCCGGCTTTGAATCTTTTGGCCACCGCATGTTTGCTTTGTTCAAGCTGTTCAGTTATGGATAGGCCCCGGCTGTGAGCTCCGGTACCTGAACCTGCAGCGTTGCAGTAAATGCAGCCGCCGGTGGAAAGGGTGCCGTCGCGGTTGGGACAGGTGAACCCGGCGTCGATTGTCAACTTGTGGACCCGCTGGCCGAAAATGCCGCGCAGGTAATTGTTCAGGTCGTTGTAGCGCCGTTGCATGACCCCTTTTCCTTTGCTTTACCAATGTTTTGGTCTTATATATACAGGTTGTCAGTGACAAGTAAATATTATGGTTAGATTGTTATGCCAAATTATCCCGGTAAATACGATGTCATAGTGGTGGGCGCCGGTCACGCAGGTTGCGAGGCAGCCTTGGCCGCAGCTCGTATGGGCTGCCGGGTGATGTTGACCGCCATAGACTGGGACAAGGTGGCAGCCATGCCCTGCAGTCCATCAATCGGCGGAATGGCCAAGGGACAACTGGTCCGTGAAATTGATGCCCTGGGTGGCCAGATGGCCAGGGCGGCCGATCAAAGCGCCATCCAGTACAAAGTGCTCAACACCAAGAAAGGGCCGGCGGTCCAGTCATCCCGTACCCAGAATGACAAGAACCGCTACCATCTGGCCATGAAAGCGGCGGTGGAAAAGCAGTCCGGGCTTGAGTGCAGGCAGGCCCTGATTGAAGAGCTGGTGGTTGAAGGCGGGAAGGTAGTGGGGGTAAAAGACCAAACCGGCTACGGTTACCAGGCCCCGGCGGTAGTACTGGCAACAGGGACCTTTCTTGCCGGCTTGGTGCACATAGGTTTCAATTCATTCAAAGCCGGAAGGGCAGGGGAGTTTGCCAGCTACGGTCTGGCGGAAAATCTCCAGCAGTTGGGTTTTGAACTGGGCCGGATGAAGACAGGTACACCTCCGAGGCTGAAAAGGGACAGCATAGATTTTTCCAGGTTCACTGCCCAGCCAGTGGATCCAAACCCGCGACCATTTTCTTTTTCAACCCGGCAGCTAAGCCTGCCCCAGGTTCCAAGCTATATCGGCCGTACCAATAAGCATGTGCATGAAATCGTGCGTCGCAACCTGCATCGTTCAGCTTTGCACGGTGGTATTATCAAAGGCGTTCCGGCAAGGTACTGCCCTTCTTTCGAGGACAAGATAGTCCGCTTCGGAGACCGGGATCATCACCAAATAATTCTGGAGCCGGAAGGGCTGGATACCGAAGAAATTTACGCCAGCGGCCTGGGCAATTCCATGCCTATGGAAGTCCAACTCGAGATGGTGAGGGCTGTGGAAGGCCTGGAAGAAGCCGAGATGATCAGGCCGGCCTATGCCATCGAGTACGATTACGTTGATCCGATCCAGCTCAAGCCCACCCTGGAGACCAAGAAAGTCAAAGGCCTTTTCCTGGCTGGACAGATTAACGGCACCTCGGGTTACGAGGAAGCCGCAGCACAGGGAATCTGGGCCGGGATCAACGCCGCCTGCATGGTTCAGAAAAGGCCGCCCTTTGTTCTGGATCGTTCCCAGGCGTACATGGCGGTTATGATCGACGACCTGGTAACCAGGGGGACCCGGGAGCCTTACCGTATGTTTACCAGCCGGGCCGAGTACCGCCTTATGCTCAGGGAAGACAATGCCGATCTGCGGCTGATGGAAATCGGCAGCCAGCTGGGGCTGGTATCGGCCGAATCAGCCCGCGATGCGGCCCAACGTAAGCTTGAGATTGCCGCTGAAATCCAGCGTCTGAAAAATACCACGTTAAAACCGACTGACGAGGTCAATCGATATCTGGCTGCCAAGGGCACCACGGTTTTGGCAGAGGCGGTTAGCGCTGATCGTTTGTTGAAACGTGCCCAGTTGGACTACGACCTGGTACGTTGTTTTGTGCCGGCATCTGTTGAGGTGACTGAAACCGTGGCTCGCCAGGTGGAAATAGAAATCAAGTATGAAGGTTACATCAAGCGCCAGTTGGCCGAGATTGAACGTTTCAAGTCTCTGGAACAGGTTTGCCTGCCGGAAGATCTTGATTACCGGTCCATCAGCAGCCTTTCCAACGAGCTTAAAGAAAAGCTGGAACGCATCAGGCCGCGAACATTGGGACAGGCATCCAGGATTTCCGGTATGACACCCGCTGCCCTGTCGGTTCTCATGGTTGTGTTGCGGTCAGGTGGTCCAAAATGACAAGATTACAGCTGGAAAGATTCAAGGTAATTGTCCTGGAACCGGTGGATATGGAGATTGGTGCTGGCCGGTGTGTTGGGATACGTGGGGCCTCGGGTGCCGGCAAAACAATGTTTCTAAGGGCTGTCGCCGATCTTGATCCCCACCAGGGAAAAGCCCTGCTGGATGGGGTTGAATGCAGCCGCATCGAACCGCCGTTGTGGAGGCGACAGGTGGCCTACCTGGCTTCGGAAAGCGCATGGTGGTTCGACAAGGTCGGACCACACCTGGATTCTGTTCCCGGCCAATGGTTGCGGATGCTGGGCTTTGGTACGGATGTCATGGAATGGTCCATTAACCGTCTGTCTTCAGGCGAGCGCCAGCGGTTGGCTCTTTTGAGAATGCTGGCAAACCGGCCCAAGGTTCTGCTGCTTGACGAACCATCTGCCAACCTGGACACGGCCTCAACCGAGGCTGTAGAAAATTTTTTGACAGAGTACCGTAAACGTACAAATGCAACCTTGATTTGGGTCAGCCACGATCTTGACCAGCTTCAAAGAGTTTGTGACCTGATTTTTACTATCAATTCCGCTCGCCTGGTGGAAGAAGTCCCCGGGAAATAAGGGAAAGTCCATGACGGTTATTTCTCTGAGTGCCTTTGACCTGCTGCTTGCTTCGGGCCTGATAATGCTGTTGGCCCTGGTTTCTGTCGGGTTGCAGCTGAGGCTGGAAAAGCAGCTCCTGCTGGCGGGTTTGCGTACCACGGTTCAACTGCTGCTCATCGGCTGGATCTTGAAAGCCCTTTTTGCTGCAACCAGTGCCGGCTGGATTGCGCTTATGGCCCTGGTTATGCTGGCAGCTGCCGGTAGGGAGGTGGCCGCCCGGCAACAGCGCAGGTTTGCAGGCTGGTGGCGGATGGGCATCGGTACCGCAGCCATGCTGCTGTCTTCCTATACAGTGACTATTTTTGCCCTGACGGCGGTGATCGGGGCCGATCCATGGTATATGCCCCAGTACGCAGTACCCCTGTTGGGTATGATGCTGGGCAACACTATGAACGGTGTGGCCATAGGTCTGGACAGGCTGACTTCAGCGGCCGTCGATCAAAAGGCGGTTATCGAGACGCGGCTTGCCTTGGGACAATCATGGCGGCAGGCCATGGAAGATGTAATCCGGACCAGTATTCGCAGTGGCCTGATCCCGATTATCAATTCCATGATGGTGGCCGGTCTGGTTAGCTTGCCGGGTATGATGACCGGTCAAATCCTGGGTGGCAACCCGCCTATGGAGGCGGTCAAGTACCAGATCCTGATAATGTTTTTGATTGCCGGGGGAACCGGAATGGGGACCATGGCGGCTGTCTGGATAGGTTCACGCAGGCTTTTTGACGATCGCCAACGTCTGAGGATAGACAGGTTGGCTTCACGCTGATATATGGCCGGGCTTGCTTGACAGGCAGCCCAAGACGGCTTACTTTCGAAGCGGAATGAAAATTGCATAACATTAGCAATATTATGATTATAAATTGATCGGGAGGAAAGGTTATACATGGCAGGTACCGATTATTACAAAATTCTCGGGGTGGACCGCAATGCCTCAGAAAGTGAGATTAAAAAGGCTTACCGCAAGCTGGCCATGAAATATCATCCCGACCACACCAAGGGTGATAAGCAAGCCGAAGAAAAATTCAAGGAAATCAGTGAGGCTTACGCGGTATTGAGTGACAAGGAAAAAAGGAAGCAGTACGATACTTATGGTGAAGCCGGATTTCACCAGAGGTATTCCCAGGAAGATATTTTCAAGGATTTTGATTTTAGTCAGATATTGCGTGAGTTCGGGTTCGGGTCTGCCTTTTCGGACAGGGGGGGCCGGGTTCGTTTTTCTTTCGGAGGCTCTCCTTTCGGCACCTCTTTTTCCGGACAACAAAGCGGAGTTAAAGGGGCTGACCTGGTATATGAACTACCGCTTACTTTAGAGGAAGTTGCCAGTGGGACCACCAGGACAGTTACCCTTCAGCATCAGGGAAAAACCGAGAACGTAGCAGTTAAGATCCCCAAGGGTATGATAAGCGGTAAAAAGTTGCGCCTGGCGGGCAAAGGTGAACCTGGTGCCTATGGTGGGCCGGCTGGAGACCTGTACATCAAATCAAAAGTACTGCCGCATTCCGTATTCCAGGTTGACGGCTACGATCTTGTTGTCAACCGTAATATAAAGCTTACCGAAGCCTTGCTGGGAACCAAGATAAGTGTGCCTTCAATCGATGGGCGCCAGCTCAACCTAAAGATACCACCGGGAACCAGGCATAAAACCAAGATGCGGCTTGCCGGCCACGGCCTGCCGCGCATGAAAGGCGGCGGCAGGGGTGAC
Organism: Desulfobacteraceae bacterium; assembly: GCA_027025615.1. Classification (GTDB taxonomy): domain Bacteria; phylum Desulfobacterota; class Desulfobacteria; order Desulfobacterales; family Desulfosarcinaceae; genus JALVQM01. The sequence continues at coordinate 5,436 of JALVQM010000189.1, forward strand.
TTGTATGTTGTCATTCATGTAGAGATGCCGCGTAGTTTAAATGACAAGCAGAAAGAATTCATACGGCAGCTGGCTGCAACCGGTATGTAACAAATTAACTTTATTGACAACTAATCCGCGTTAAGGTACTTATTTTGTTAGCTGCTCTTGAATTCGGAGTAGAAAATCCGACGATTAAAGGATTGGT
>JALVQM010000190.1 GCA_027025615.1 Desulfobacteraceae bacterium
CCCTCAGATTCATTTTTATCCATCAGAGCTGAGAAACCTACAAGATCCGTAAACATGATGGCTGCCAGTTTACGCGATTCAAAGGTATTGTCTGAGATTTGGGAACTCATGACTGGTGTCTTTTGGGGTTATAAATAAACGGAGCCGGATCGGGAAGATTCAGCTCGCGCATGATCTCTTTAAAACGCGGATCACTATGCAAGGGTTTCAGTAGGGGAAGGACCCTGATCCAGGGAAACCAGGCATGCCTGGGTTTAGTTTTCAGGGCTTCGAAGGCCTTGTCAAAATCGCCCAACTGGGTGTACATCGTGGCAATGGAAATTTGAAAAAACGGCAGTTTCATTGCTTCTAATTCTTTTAATATTTTTTTTCCATCTTCAATTCTTCCGGCTGCAAGATAAGTGGGGCCTAACCAATAATATCCACCTTCTCCCATAATCGATACCAATTCTTCGTGGGTCTTGACGGCTTCTTCCATCATGCCTTTTCCGAGATACGCCTGGCCTAAAACCAATAACCCCTTTGCTCCATTATCCATTTTCGTAGCAGCCTTAGCCTCCACGATCGCCTTGTCATATTCTCCAACATAATTGTATAGTTGACCCAGCCAGGAAGTATTTACAGCTGCCAATGGATTGATCTCTCTGGCTTTGATATGCTCGTCAATAGCTTCGTCTATTCTTCCAAAAAGCGCCAGATACCAGGCATAATGAAAGTGATTCCTTGAAAGATTGGGGTTTAATTGATTGGCCTTCTGAAAAGCCTTTTCCGCACCTTCCCAATTGTTTTCACCATACGTTTTATAATCGGCCAGGGTTGACCACGCTTCGGCAAGAGTGGAATCCAACTGAATGGCTCTTATTGAAAATGCCCGGGCTTTATCCCAATCGCTGGGACGGGGATTGGGTCCGTGGCCCCACACTACATGTCCGTGAGCCATTCCCGCATAGGCCAGAGGATCGGCCGGATTTTTATCGATCGCTTCCTGCAGATAAACCATTCCCTCCAATATGTGGCCTTCGACACCCACCATATTCATTTTTTGCATACCCTTGAGGTATAGCTCATAAGTTTCAGGATTAACTTTACGGATATCCTTCCACAAAACGGCATCTTCATCAGATACTTTAACATGCATTTGCCGGATCAGGTCCTGGGCCACTATAGACCACATCTGGATAGCGTTGCTGATATCATCTTCATAACGCCGTTCCCATAATGTCTGATCCTTTCCGGGATCCAGCAACTGTATCGCAGTTGTAAGTAAATTGTCAGAAAAGTTTACCGTTCCTTTTACGATATAATCTACACCATTCAACTCCATAGCAATTTGAGATATGGGTAATAAAGATCCTTCATAAACCCGGGTAGATCGTTGTGCAATCACGGTCAGAGGACTGGCTTTGGATAACTCTCTGATCAGTGCGTCTGTCATACCACTGCTTAAATAATCCTTGTCCGGATCGGCAGAAAGATTTTCCAGGGGTAGTACAGCTATGGATTTGGGTTCTACGATCCTTTCTATTTCAAATGTCCGGATAAACCAAAAAGCAAGGATGGCCAATACCGACAACACTACAATGGACACATTCCTGTATGCTTTTATGTTTGGTGGTTTTTTAATAAATCTGCCTAACCGCTTAACGGAGGGCGCCGGAAGCCCTTTGGCTTGCAGCGCATAGGTTCGTACCGGTTCGGCGATATTTTTAAGCTGTATCTCTCCCAGGTATTTCGATTGCAGGTCCGGCTGATT
>JALVQM010000191.1 GCA_027025615.1 Desulfobacteraceae bacterium
TGATCCGGAAACCTTCATGAAGGTCGCCACCGAAGTGGCCGCAAAAAAACCGGTCCTGGCCATGAAAGCCGGACGGACGGCGGAAGGTGCAAAGGCCGCGGCGTCCCATACAGGGGGACTTGCCAAGGAAGATATTGCCACAGATCTGATTTTTCAAAAGGCCGGTATCCTCGACTTCAGGGATGAAGGCCAGCTAATCAATGCCGCTGCCGCCTTTGCCAGTCAACCCATTCCCAGGGGCAACCGGGTCGGTATCATTACTAACACCGGCGGTCCGGCGGTCATTGCCACAGATGTGCTCGTAGCGGCAGGTTTGAAAATTCCACCTCTTTCGGGAAAAACCGAAGCCTTCCTTAAAGAGCGGCTTTTTCCGGAAGCATCGGTCCACAACCCGGTAGACGTTTTGGCTACAGGGACTGCTGACCATTACAGGGCCTGCCTTGATGCCATGATGGAAGACGACAACTTTGACTGCGTCTTTGTAAACTTTGTCACGCCGTTCTTCGTGGATACTGACAGCATAGCAAAACAGATCGTCGAAGTCAGCAAGCAGCAACGCAAACCCATCGTCTGTAACCTGATGACCGACCGCCGCCAGTGGACAGAGACGGTTCGTATTCTGCAAGAAGGCGGTGTGCCCTGCTTTGCCCTTCCAAGCGAGGCTGCCCGCGCCCTGTCTGCAATGGTACGCTATCGCCAAATCCTCGACCAGGACAAGGGAACGGTTAAAGTCTTTGATGATGTGGATTCAAAGACCGCCAGGGATATTATTTCCAAGGCCGGCGAAGCCGGACGGAAAATGCTTACCGCCGCTGAAGTATACGGCATCTGTGATGCATACAAGATTCCCACAGCTGCCTGGGCCGTGGCCGATGATGCAGAAAGTGCCGTCAAGGCTGCCGGGAAAATAGGATACCCCGTGGTTATCAAGGCCGACTCTGAATCAATCGTGCACAAAAGCGATATGGGGGCCGTTGCTCTCAACTTGGAAAACGACGATGCCGTCGGCAAAGCGGTCAAAGATATGCAGGCCAAGTTTGATGCCCCGGATTTAAAGTTTTTCATTCAGAAATTCACACCCGGCGGTCTTGAAGTAATTATGGGCGCCAAGGCTGAACCAGGCCTGGGCCACATCATCATGTTCGGGCTGGGTGGAATTTATGTTGAGGTAATGAAAGACGTTGTTTTCAACCTTACACCGGTCACTGATGCCGAGGCAAAACGAATGCTGGACAACATCAAGGGTTCCGCCCTGCTTGCAGGCGTACGCGGACAGGCCGGGGTGGACAGAGCCACCCTGATTGAAACCATTCAGCGCCTGTCTCAACTTGTAAGCGATTGTCCCCAAATTACCGAACTAGACTTAAATCCGGTAATGGCCTTTGAAGACAAAATAAGGGCTGTTGACGCTCGCATCGCCATCGGATAATTCAACAACTTACCTGCGGCGGGTTGTAATGCAACCCGCCGCTCAGCAAATAACCGCAACCTGGGGAGATACCATGGCTCACTGGCTCAACTTCGGTCAAATACTTAAAGTCAATGCCAAGAAATTCCCGCGTACTGTTGCCTTGAAAGACGCCGGGCGCAGCTTCACCTATCCTGAAGTAAACTCGCGGGTCAACCGTCTGTCCAACGCACTGCTGTCGTTAGGGTTGGCCAAAGGGGAAAAAGTAGCCGTCCTGATGGAAAACAGCATCGAGATCATTGAACTTTACCTGGCCACCGCTAAAACCGGACTGGTGATTGTACCGATAAACTTCCGGCTGGTATCTCACGAAATCGAATACATCCTGAATAACTCCGACGCCAGGGCCCTGGTTGTTCACGACGAATTCACAGATCAAATTGATCCCATCAAAACGTCGTGTCCACATATTTTGCCTGACAACTACATAGTTGTCGGCCAGGATGTTGAAGGCTACCGTAACTACGATGATTTCATCTCCGGGTCATCAGAAAAAGAACCTGAATGTGAAGTTATGCCGGAAGATGTCTGGATCCTGATATATACCTCCGGTACCACTGGAAAACCCAAGGGAGTCGTCAGGACCCATGAATCCCACATCGCCTTTTACCTGATAAATGCGGTAGACTTCGGGTTTAACGAACATGATATCTGCATGAACGTAATGCCTCTGTGCCACATTAACTCCACTTTCTTTACCTTCACTTTCACATACATCGGCGCCTCGGTTTACATTCATCCCGCCCGCTCTTTCAGACCTGAAGAAATCCTGGAAATAGTCGAAAAGGAGAAAATCACCTTTATCTCCCTGATACCGACTCATTACAACCTGATCCTGAACGTATCCGAACAGGGCCGCAAACGTGATGTAAGTTCTATACGCAAGCTTCTTTGTTCGTCTGCCCCTGTGCGGCGCAATATGAAAAAGGCCATCATGGAATTTTTCCCGGGGGTCGAACTCTACGAAGGTTACGGTTCGACTGAAGCAGGCATTGTGACCGTCCTCAAACCTGAAGATCAAATGCGCAAACTGGGATCAATCGGGTTTGAATCACTTGGGACCGACTTTGTCAAAATTCTTGACGAAAACGGAAGGCAAGTGCCTGTCGGAGAAGTTGGAGAAATATATTCTCGTGGCCCGATGTTGTTCAGGGAATATTACAAACTGCCTGAAAAGACAGCCGCCTCTTTTAAAGGGGAATGGTTTTCCGCCGGTGACATGGGTAAATCTGATGAAGAGGGGTACTATTACATAGTAGACCGCAAAGACAATATGATCATAACAGGCGGTGAACACGTATATCCCAGTGAAGTAGAAGAAATAATAGGCGGTCATCCTGATGTCTTCGACGTAGCAGTCATCGCCCTGCCTGACCCCAAGTGGGGAGAAAAAGTAGTCGGAATCGTAATTCCCAAAGAAGATTCGTCTATAAAGGAAGATGAACTTTTAAGCTGGTGTCGGGACAAAATGGCGGCCTATAAGCGGCCGAAACAAATCTTTTTCATCAATCAGGAAGAAATGCCGCGTACGGCCACCGGCAAAATTCTGCACCGTATATTGCGCGAAAAATTCAGTAGCTGACTAATCTGAAAATATTGAGTTCATTTAATTCAAAAGGAGGTTTTGCATGCTAACCAAGGCGTTCATCCCCTACAAGGGCTATTTCAGCACCCCGTTTTGTCGCTGGCAGGGTTCCATGGCCAACGAAAACAGCATCAAGCTGGGAGCCATAACCGCCAAGCGCTGGCTGGCAGAAAAAAGCTTAGACCCGGAAATGTTTGATTACCTGGTTTTCGGCAACACCATCGGCCAGTTGCACCAGTTCTACGCTGCTCCCTGGGCGGCTGCCCTTATGGGAGCAGGTCACGTTCCTGGAATAGCAATCAGCCAGGCATGCACCACAGGCACCACCTGTATCTTCCAGGCCGCAGTTGGAGTTGAAACCGGGCTTTTTAAAACTCCTTTCGTTCTGACCACTGACCGTACCTCCAACGGGCCTCATACCATCTGGCCCAATCCCAACGGCCCGGGCGGAGAGGTGATTTCTGAAAACTGGTTGATGGACAACTTCAACAGTGACCCCAACGTCGGCCTGAAAATGATAGAAACCGCCGAAAACGTAGCCAAGGAAGAAGGTTTTACCAAGGAACAATGCGACGAGCTGGCCCTCAGGCGTTACGAACAATACCTCATGTCCCTGGACAATGAACGTGAATTTCAAAAACGGTACATGTTCCCGGCTGAAATCAGAATCTCGCGGAAAAAGACAGTCATGGTGGAAGAAGATGAAGGTATAATGCCTTCAACCAGGGAAGGCCTGGCTTCCTTGAAACCGCTTATACCCGGCGGGGTACTGAGTTTCGGCGCACAGACACACCCGGCTGACGGCAATGCCAGCATGATCGTTACCACAAGGGAAAAAGCGGAAGAACTGAGCGCTGACAAAGCAGTGACCATTCAGGTCATCAGTTATGGTTTCACCCGTGAGCGCAAGGGGTACATGGCGGCAGCTCCGGTACCGGCGGCCAAGATGGCGCTGGAACGGGCAGGGCTAAAGATCGGTGACATCAAGATAATCAAGACCCATAACCCATTTGTAGTTAACGATCTGAACTTTGCCAAGAAAATGGGGATCGAGGCTGAAAATTTTAATAACTACGGCTCATCCTTGATTTACGGTCACCCCCAGGGATCAACGGCAACCAGGCTGATTATCGAGGGAATCGAAGAGACGGTAATGGCCGGCGGTGGCTACTTCCTGTGGACCGGCTGTGCCGCCGGAGACTGTGGGGCTTCACTTGTTCTGAAAATAGACACATGATTTGTGTTTGACAGGTCAATCATGGCCAAAAGCCTCACCCGGTTCCACCGGCACCTTCCATGGTAAGGGGCTGCCTATAATGGGCAGCCCCTTTGATATGGAACGCCAAATACTAAAAAAGATAGAAAGGCAGTTTAGGTTCAGAATCAAGGGCCCATCCCGGTGTGCCCTCAGAACACAATTATATCCCAACCGCCTGGCGGAATGCATTTTGTAATGCTTCCAGATCATTCTGATCCGGGTGACCAACAGCCGTATCGGCATCTCCGATCCACGGTGGAGGGGTCGGCTTGGCTTTTACTTTTTCCAGAACCTTGGGATTAACCTCTCCCTGACAGGTAAAAGAACCGATTACCTCCGCATCCGCCAAAAGTCCCCGGGCATGTTCCAAGGCCCCCTTGACATGGTCACTACCGGCGGCAGCTCCATGGGTCGCAAACAGAAAGACCTTGGTGTTTTTCACTTTGGCCATGTACTCGGTCGACTTGGGATCAGGCTTTCCGGCCTGAAACCAAAACCCGACGGCTACCAGGTCATATCCGGCAGGATCCGGGGCTTCTGCTACGGGATAGATTTCCTTTTCACCGCTCAAGGTTTCATATAGTGCTTCTGCCAATTTTTTGGTGTTGCCTGTCTGGCTGGAATAAACAACCAAAGCTTTCATAATGCCTTCCCCTTTTCTTTGATGGTTTCGCTACAAATTTTCACTATAAGTTACCTCTGTTTCCCATTGCTCAGGGCAAAACAAGTTGTCCTGATCTGCTTTCAAGAGAACTCTTGGAACATATTATGGTTACAATCCGGGAGGGTTTCAAGATAAATCTCATAATAAAATTTCATCCCCCTGCCGCCATAAGCATCAGAATCACCCTGTCACCTTTTGAAAGTCGCTGAGCTTCCAGTCCGCTTTCCCTGGACAAAGCCTTTCCATTGACAATCACCTGGATCGTATAATCCAACAATCCGTTTTCAGCCAGGAGCAGCCTGGCAGCCGTGAGCCCGTATCTATCGACGACATAGTCGACAAGCTGACCAACGGTTTCAGGGTGGGGGTCAATTCTTAAATGTTTCCCGGATAATCCGGACAAATCCGGAAGGCCTACCAACTGTAAATCCAGACTCATCTGTCTTGCCCTCTGTATTGTGGGTCTGATTTGCGGGCTGCAAACACAATGGCCATACTGTCGCAAAAACGGGCACACTGGGGATTCCCCTGGCATAAATCACACACCAGGGGCTTGCCTGCCCTGGTATCAAATTGCAAGGCCCCAAAGGGACAAGCTTCGACACACTTGCCACATCC
>JALVQM010000192.1 GCA_027025615.1 Desulfobacteraceae bacterium
GGTTGACAACCATAACTCTAATTGTTAGAAAACAAAACATTTGTTTTGTATTACGGAACAATTTTGATCAATAAATTAATTTGATGTTGATTGGAAACCAGGTAATAAATTGCTGACTATTTGCAGAACCATCTTTTTTGATGTTTGACAGACTTGTATGAATACACTATAGATACATTATAGCTAAAGTCAGACCTTCCCGGAGCGATAATCCCTGATTTTTTTAGAAAATATTGCCTTCGGGATAATATTATACCCAGATCGAAGGAGGACCCATGGATTTCGCACTTTCCAAGGAAATGGAAATGCTTCGTAAAGCAGTTCGAGAATTTGCTACCAAAAAAATTGCACCCTATGCTGATCAATGGGACAATGAACATTATTTTCCTTACAAAGAGGCCATCAAGCCAATGGGTGAGTTAGGGTTTTTCGGAACAGTTATTCCGGAGGAATATGGCGGTGAAGACATGGGGTGGCTTGCAGCTATGATAGTCACCGAAGAAATCGCCCGTGCCCACAGCTCTTTGCGCGTGCAGGTCAACATGCAGGTTCTTGGTTGCGCTTTTACAATCTATACATATGGCAACGAAGAAGTTAAGAAAAAATACGTTCCAGGCCTTTGCAGTGCAGATCTTATTGGAGGTTTTGGTATTACCGAACCCAATGCCGGTTCCGACGTAATGGCCATGGAATCAACTGCTGAAGACAAGGGTGATTATTGGCTGCTGAACGGTTCAAAAACATGGATCTCTAACGCCGATATAGCAGATGTGCTTGTTTTTTATGCCTATACTGACAAGTCAGCCGGAAGCAAGGGTTTATCGGCGTTTGTAATAGAACCCAAGAATTTTGAAGGGATTAAAACCACACGCCTTGATAAAATGGGGTCCTTTTCTTCACCCACAGGTGAAGTTTTCCTGGACAATGTGAAGGTTCCCAAGGAAAACATTCTTGGCAAGCCGGGTGATGGCGCCAGAATAGTTTTCGGGTCTCTTAATCAAACCAGGTTGTCGGCGGCTGCCGGCGCGGTGGGTTTGGCCCAGGCCTGCCTGGACGTTGTAACCAAGTACTGCAATGACCGCAAACAGTTCGGAAAACCAATCGGCCAGTTTCAGATGAATCAAGACATGATAGCCCAAATGACTTCAGAGATAGAGGCTGCCAGGCTGTTGGTTTACAAAGCCGCCTGGGCAAAGGACCAGGGGCGCTTGAATAATGGGCGTGACGTTGCCATAGCCAAGTATTTTGCTGGCGAGACGGTCAACAAATGCTCAAATTATGCAATGCGTATTCTGGGTGCATACGGCTACAGTACAGAATACCCCGTAGCGCGTTTCTACCGCGATACACCTACTTACTATATGGTCGAAGGATCTGCCAACATTTGTAAGTGGATCATTGCCCTTGACCAACTTGGTTATCGCAAGGCAAACCGTTAATAGTAATAAATTGAAAGGAATGATATCAGATATCAGGGAGGGGAACCTATCTTGTCCGATGACGTAAAACAAAGAACCAGACAGACCGCCGCCCTTTATTTCAAGGGTGTTACAGGTGAAAAACCCTATGACTTGTGGCAGGCTTTTGATCCCGCCCTGGCCAGGGAGCTTTCCCTGTTTATCACCGGCCGGATGTATGCCAGGGAAAAAATTCCCCACCAGACAAGGCAGCTTGTGACAGTTGCGGTTTTGACTGTTCTGGGACGCACCGAAGAATTGGAACTTCATATCAAAGCGGCCTTGAATGTCGGTTGTGACCCGTTGCATGTGGCTGAGGCTATCTTTCAGACCTTTACCTACGCCGGCATCCCGACTGTAAACCAGGCACTTAAGGTGCTTAGACGGGTGCTGGAAGAAAAAGGACTGTGGCCGTTGAAGGCCGAATGATATATAAGAAAATGGCCTTGGTGCCGGTTCATTGGGTAAGTGTTTGGAACAACAGAGCGGACCGCGGCACGGTGGGTTAAGAGACTATGTTTTAATCAGGCTTAACTCAACAGGCTGGGCTTTTAAACTGCCTGGTAAAGACGAACATTCTGCAAGGGGGAGAAGATGAGACCCTATTTCGAAAAAATGACTGAATTCGGACGACCGCTGTCAGAGGGGCAGCGCCGAAGCACGGAAGACAACATTGCCAAGATCAAAGAGGTAGAATCCGAAGTAGCTGCTGCTGTGGAAAAAGTTAAAAAGGCCGGCTTCCCGGAAGAAAAAATTAACGCCCGTGGTCAAATGACTGTTTTCCAGCGATTGCGTTACCTGGTTGATCCCGGTACCTGGTGCCCGTTGCATACCTTGTACAACCCCGAAGACAACGTTGAAGGGACAACCAATGTAATTGACGGACTGGCGAAGATTTCCGGCAAATGGGCGGTTGTCATAGGTTTTGACAACAAAGTTCTGGCCGGTGCGTGGTTGCCCGGCCAGTATGAGAATATATTAAGGGTGACCGATCTTTCCAAGCGGCTCAATATTCCCCTTGTTTGGCTTGTAAACTGTTCCGGAGTTAAGCTTACCGAGCAGGAAAAATTTTACGCCAACCGCAGGGGGGGCGGCACGACATTTTTCCGCCATGCTGAATTGGAACAAATGGGTATACCCATTCTGGCTGCTATTTACGGTACCAATCCAGCAGGAGGCGGCTACCAGGGTATCAGCCCGACGATCCTGTTTGCTCACAAAAATTGCAACATAGCCGTGGGCGGAGGTGGTATTCTCAGTGGTATGTCACCCAAAGGTTACTTTGATGAAGAAGGTGCCGAGCAACTGATTGCAGCGGCCAAGCAGTTCAAAGTCAAGCCGCCTGGATCGGTGAAGATTCATTATGATGAAACAGGTTTTTTCCGCTATGTCTATGAAAATGAGACAGACGTGCTGGACGGCTTGAAAGAATACATGCGTGATATGCCGGCTTACAATCCGAAGTTTTTCAGGGTGGCTGAACCAAAAGAACCGCGTTTTCCTGCCGAGGATCTCTATCGCTTGGTTCCCTTCAATCAGAAGCAGATGTATGACTTTGACGAAGTACTCGCACGTCTTGTTGATAACAGCGAGCACATGGAATTCAAGCCTGGATACGGACCGGAAGTTTACACCGGTCTGGTAAAGATGGACGGTTTCCTGGTAGGTGTCATCGGCAACCGTCAGGGATGGCTCGGTGAGGATTATCCTGAGTACGCAGATTACCCTGGTATCGGAGGCAAGCTGTACCGCCAGGGCCTGATTAAAATGAACGAGTTCGTTACTCTTTGTGGACGCGACCGGGTGCCCATAATATGGTTCCAGGATACCACCGGAATCGATGTCGGCGATATTGCGGAAAAAGCCGAGCTGCTGGGGTTGGGACAGGCCTTGATTTACTCCATCCAGCAAACCGATGTTCCAATGATGTTGGTTGTATTACGCAAAGGCACTGCAGCAGCCCACTATATTATGGGGGGACCGACGGCCAACCGTCATAACGCATTTACTTTAGGAACACCCACTACAGAGATTTACGTTATGCATGGAGAAACTGCTGCTGCCGCCAGTTTTTCCCGCCGGCTTGTTAAAGAGAAGGATGCAGGCAGGGACCTCAAGCCGGTCATTGAGAAGATGAACAAAATGGTTAAGGAGTACTATGATTACTCCCGTCCCGTATATTGTGCTCAGAAAGGCATGGTCGACGAAGTGGCTAACATGGGTGACATCCGCAAATACATGAAAGCGTTTGCCGGATCCGCCTACCAGAACCCCAGATCTATTTGTCCCCACCACCAGATGCTGACTCCGCGAGTTATCAAGGGCTAAATACAAGGCCGGCGGCTGTTTTATGTAATGGGCCGCCGGCCTTCAAGTAAGTTATTCAGAATAATTTCCGGTTTTCGCTTCACGCCAATCAAAATCAAAAGTAGAAATTAAAGTAATTATTAAATCATTGCCTGTTTGACTGTCTGTTCAGAAAACGCTATCTCGGCCAGAAATGATGCTGTCTTGATCATTTCTTCCTCTGGCAGGAAGTAAGCGGCGACCTGTTGGAAGGATTTCCTGACATCTTCGGCAGTCAATGTCCTGGCGGTGAGCATAACATCCGGTATTGCTTGTTGACGACAAATATTGCGCAATTTGTAGCCGGAAACGCTCATAATATCAAAAATTGCCAGGTCGAGTTTTTATTTTCCACAGTGGTCCTAGCTCTTTTAAAACTGTCGGCTAACCTGTTGTCGCACATAGGCGGCAGGTCATCAATGGTATCCAGCACGTCTACTTCGTCATCGACCAGCAGGACATGAAGTCGGTTCAGTATTTCAGTTTTATCTTCCGGCATCTAATACTCCGTTTTTTTAATACATACGACTTGGTAGCAAAACCATACAAGAAGTGCGCAAAGTTTCGTAAAGCGATTTGACAATACCGGACCAGGTCAACTGGCGTAGAATCAGGGAAACCGCCGAAACTCCAAAGACACCGACCGCGGCCGCCTCGGTGGGTGTAAACAAGCCCTCCCATTGCCAGGATGAAGACCGCCAATGTGTCTCCCATTCCACTGATGGAGCGAAACTTCCTTTTCCATCGCCAGGAGCTTACCCCCATCAAGACCAGGGCGAGGATATCGGTCAGCGGCTCGAAGAACAACTGAGCACGTTATGGAAATAGAGGCACCAGGATTTCGCCCCCCTATATTACCCTTGACTTGGTGGGTGTAAGCCAGGGCTAACGCTAGAGTAGCAAGAAAACCAACTATCTCAACAGAGCCGAAAATAGGGTGATTGAAAAAGCGACCCACAACATCGGCACAGGTAATCAGCATCATGGCTACCAGGCAGCAGGCACCGATGCCCATTAGCATGGCTACGATTTTGTCCAGTGCCCTTGTAAAGGAGTTCATAGAAAAATTTACCGGCGATTTGTGGAAAAAAGGGAAGCGTTTACTTGAAAAAGCTATGGGTTGTACGAGGTTATCGCATTGTTTGTCCCCGGTGGGCCGCCGTTCGGGGAAGCACCCCGGGGGCGGCTTTTATTGCAGTTGAGCCAGGGTTTTGTTCACAAAATCCACTACCCTGGCTCCATTTATTCCCTTAGCGCTGACCTTTTTTATGTAGTCATCGACTATTGGAGCTACTGCTTTTTTCCAGCGGGCCATTTCCTTGCTCTTAAGACCGATAATCTGCCCTCCCTGGTTTAGAAAGTATATCATTCCTTTCCCGTCGCTTTGATCCCAGGCTTTACCATGGCGTACGGCCCATTCGCTATTAATCCGCCGAATAATTTTCTGGATATCGGCCGGAAGTTCCTGCCATTTGCTTTTGTTCATCACTACGAAAAAAGTAGTGGTATAAGCGGCTCCAAATGCTGCAGTGCAATATTTGGTGACTTCACCCAGTTTCCATCCCTTGTTGGATTCCAGGGGATAAACCGATCCGTCGACCACGCCCTTCTGAAGCATTTGATAAGTTTCAGGCATGGGCCTTGGAACCGGCGTTCCCCCAAGGGCCTTGATTACCAGAGAGCTAGTGCCTGTTCCGCGCAGCCTTAATCCCTTTATATCTTCCAGCTTACGAACAGGCCTGGATTTTGTATGCAGCAGGCCGGGTCCATGGGCATGCAGATACATTACCTCTGTATCTGAGAGTTCTTTTGGTTTGAATTGTCTGTAGACTTCATTGGCAACCTTGGTTGCCACCGTTCCACTGGTATATCCCAAAGGAAGATCAACCACTGACATAACCGGGAAACGGCCCCTCGTGTATGCCAGCACGGAAAATCCGATATCTGAAATACCTGCGACTGTTCCGTCATAGCACTGTTTGGCCTTGGTCAGGGTTTGGCCGGCATAATAATCTACTTTTACGCGTCCATGAGTTCGTTTTTCAACTTCACGGCACCATGCTTCAGCTAATTTACTTTGGATGTGTGTTGAAGGGAAAAAACAACTGTAAGTAAGTTTGATTTGACCGGCAGTGGCGGGCGGGCAGCTGTAAACCGTAAGCACGAGACCAACTATAGTCAATCCGGCCAGAAAAACAGGTGCCTTTCTCATTCTTCCTTTCTCCTTCGTGAGTTTGAAAAATGGCAAGAGGGGCAGTCCATAGCCCATGGATGTCGGGCTTTGGAATGACCCTTACACGGTATTGTTTTGATAACCAAAGTTTAGAACCTCCAAATTGGCAAGCAGAACCAAATTGACTAAAAAACATAAGACCTTAAATTTTTAATTCATGTTAAACAACCCTGGGTATTTTGAAAACCAGGATTCGGTCGTTCCGTTTACACGCTGCAATTCTGACCTCTACAACTCCGTTTCCGTAGCAATCATGGCAAGGATAGTAATTCGGGTTTGATTTTGTGTGAAAAGGTATTTGGCAAGCCATTGCACTTCTGCCTGACCCCTTGCAGTGGCGGCAGGTTTGATTGACTGTCCAATCTTTTATTGCCCATCCGGCTGCACTGATATGGGCGAACATTTTGCCTAGTAAGCTGTCTTTTACATATTGCAGGTTTTGTCTGCACATTACCAGCAAAACGCGCTGCCCAAGGAATGGCTTTGGGATCTTACAAAAAGCTTCAACTTTCAAGGAGGTGTAACGTACATTTTCAATAAAGTTGAGCAATTCGTCAACATTGCTGGATTTGCCCAGTTCATCGAGCTCCAGCATCAATGCCCGGATGGCCTTTTGACGCAGGCTGCGGCTTTTCGGGTTGGCCGGTCTGTGGTAAGCCAGCTCGGCCAATAACATTTCGTCTTTGAGTTCAGTGGCAACCTTTAATCGCAATTCCGGGTCATTTGAGCAACAGCCGATCTTGCGCATTGCCTCAAGATCTCCAAGCCGGCGTGCTGCTTCCAGCCGAATGTGATCTTGGACAGCCTTATGTACAATTTGATTCAATATGCTTTTATTTTTAATATGTTTTATGGCTGTTTTGCCTTGCTCGATATCCCAGCAGTCGATGGATATTTGGCAAAGTGTTTTTTCGTCTCCAATGGCAATTGCTGCGGAAAGGCGAATTTTTTCATCTTTGGCTGAGCAGGAAAGACGTTCCAATATTTTTTTGTCATTAAGTTTAAGACCGGCAAAAAGCAGGACATCTTCGTCTTGGCTGGCTGTTGCTATTTTGCGTAATCTATCCTGTTGCCCTATTTTATTTAGGGCAGCCAGACGGATACTGGGGGTCGTCGGCTGACGCCACTTGGAAAGGAGCGTGTCGATTACAGAATGGGCTAATGGCGAAATTTGTCGAATATTAGGCACCTTCTCGATATTAAAGCGTCTAAAGGTAATTGCTGAGCTTGCAGTACTTTGCCAAGGTCCTTAAATTGTGAGTTGCCGGAGATGAGATTGTTTTATTTCAATCCTTTTCCCTTGACAGAGTGATAATTTTTGCCGACAGTAAAGGTGAATTAATAAAAGAGAGACCGATACGTTGCGATGCATTTTAATGCAAAAGTTCAAAATGTCATTTATTGAAAACCAAGTTTATAACCTTATAACAGCTTAACCGCATCAAGAGTATTGTTCATCTATTTACACGATATTTTGTAACGGCTCAAGCTTTTCGGGTTTCTAAAAAAGCGGAAACCAGCAAATGCCGTTAATTAAGAACTAGGAGGCATCATGAAACTAAAACAAATTGTTGTTTCAATTGAAAATGCTCCCGGTCGACTTTACGAGGTCACCAATGCATTGGGACAGGCTGGAATCAACCTCAGGGCTCTGAATCTGGTGGACACGGGGGCTTTCGGACAGTTGAGACTTCTGGTTTCAGATGTGAGCAAAGCCAGGCAAATACTGATGTCCATGCAGATTCCGGCCCAGGTCAACGAAGTGGTTGCCGTTGAAATTGAGGATAAGCCCGGTCAACTTGCGGCAGTCCTGAAGCCTCTGAAGGATGCCAACGTGCATGTCCTGTTCATGTACGCTTATTTCAGGCAGGCGGCCGACAAGGCGGTAATGATTTTCAGGTTCAGCGACAACGAAAAGGCCATTGAGATATTGAGATCAAATGGTTTGACTCTATACGACGCCGAAAAATTTGGTATTTTGGAAAACCAGTAATTATTATAATGTGCTGGCCTTAATTCAAAGGAGATTGCCTTATTGGTCGGACTAGTCGGCGAGAAGATATCAGGCTTTAAGACTTGACGCCAATATCTAACCAAACAGAAAGCTTTCTGCAATTTGCATGACTAAAGACACATCCATGGATCCTTTGGCCAAGTGCGGAATACCAAGGGAACGTTATAGAGCATTTATTGAAGATGTTGCCGATGGATTTTTTGAGACCGACCTGAAGGGTAATTTCGTTTTTTTCAACAATGCATTGTGCCGAATTCTGGGCTATCCCCGCCGGTACCTTCAAAACCGCAATTACCGTGATTTCATGGACGATGTCAATGCCGACATCGCCAACAAGAGTTTCAATCAGGTTTATAGATCCGGTCACAAGATGACCGGCATAATCTGGCGCATCATTCATAAAGATGGGCAGCAGCGTATCCTGGAAATCTCTGCCGGCTTGATACGTGATCAGGAAGGGCGCAAGCTGGGTTTCAGGGGTATAGCCCGTGATATCACCGAACCCTATACTTATCAGGAACAGCTGGAAACCTCAGAACAGCGTTACCGGGCATTTCTGGAGTTTCTGCCTGATCCGGTCTTTGTTTTTAATTTAGACAACACCGTCAGTTATCTTAATCCGGCCTTTGAGAAAACATTCGGCTGGAAACTGGCCGAAGTAGAGGGCCGGCGTATACCTTTTGTCCCTGATTCTGAAAAAGAGAAAACCAGACAGGGAATTAAGCGTTTGCTGCGTGAAAAAGAAATACATAATTTTGAAACCCGGCGTTTAACCAAAGACGGGCGGCTGCTGGATATTATTATCGATGGAGCAATTTTCTACGATTTGCGCAACCGACCTGCCGGCCAGGTAATTACCCTGCGGGATATTACCCGCAGCAAACGCGATCAGCGTATCAACACGGCATTGTTTCGCATTTCTCAGGCCCTGCATCGTTTCCAGAACCTCCATGATTTGATTGATTACATTGCCCAGGAAATTCAGGATTTGTTGCAGGTAGGCGGCGCTTCGGTAATCTTGATCGATGAAAAGAAAAAAGAATTTTTTTTCCTCGTTGCCGCATTCGATGATAAAGAGGCTGGACGTAAATTCAAAGAAATCCGTTTTCCCCTGGACAAAGGGGTTGCAGGCCAGGTTTATCGTAGCGGCAAGCCTTTGATAGTACCCGACTATCAATCCAGTCCTTATGCTTTCCAGCAGGTTGATCAGAAGACTGCCTATCATACGCGGAACATGCTGGATGTTCCTCTCCGCATCAAAGACAGGATGATCGGGGTCTTGTGCGCAGTCAACAAGAAAGACGGAGAGTTCAATGATGAAGATGTGGAGTTGTTATCCACCATTGCCGGGGTTGTTGCATTGCCAATCGAAAATACACGTATCAACGCTGCTCTGAAAGAATCTTACAAGCAAGTAAGGGAGTTGAACAAGGTCAAGGACAGGGTGATCCATCATCTTTCCCATGAGCTGAAGACACCCTTAGCTGTTTTGGCGGCCTCTCTGGAGTTGTTGGAAAAAAGAATAAACCAAGACCAACGCGACTCTTTGAATAAAGTTTTTGCGCGGATACGCAGGAGCCTGAATCGATTACTGGAGATGCAGTATGAAATAGAAGATATTCTTCGCGAGCGGGATTATAGAACTCACCTGATGTTGCACTTGCTCTTGGATACCTGTAAAGATGTTATTGAAGCATTGGCAGAAGAAGTAATGTATACAGGTTCTGCCGCTGAGACTATTGGACGCAGAATTGATGAGATTTTTGGTCCCAGTAAGGCGAAGGTGCTGGAAATCAGTCTCGGTGCATTTGTTTCCAGGCGGCTGCGGGAGCTTGAGCCTGTACTGTCCCGCAGGTCGGTAGAAATTGAAACAAAACTGGGCAGTGATTCAAAAGTTCTGATTCCAGAAGATGTTTTACGAAAAATATTTGACGGACTGTTGAGAAACGCAGTAGAAAATACGCCTGACTCAGGCAAAATAGTGATACGTGTGTTTCAGCAAGCTTCCTCCAAGACCGTTTTGGAAATTCAAGATTTTGGTGTTGGAATAACTCCCGAAAAACAGCGTTTGCTTTTTGGAGGTTTTTTTGCATCCTATGAAACAATGTCTTATTCTTCAAAACAGCATTTTGAGTTCAATGCCGGGGGAAAGGGTTTTGACCTGTTACGAATGAGAATTTTTGCAGATCTCTATGATTTCAGGCTAAAAATTTCTTCCAGGCGATGTGTTTATCTGCAGACAGAGGATGATGTTTGCCCGGGCGGTATAGGACTTTGTAAGTTCTGTGCTGATGTAAACGACTGTCTGGAGTCCGGTGGAACCACAGTTAGGGTTACGTTCAACACGGCCGGGTTGAAAACGTAATTTATGGCAGGATGAAGTTATTTAAAGAATTGGATCTAGTGGAAAATGATGGATAAAAATATCAAAGATAATGAGAGCCAGGTATGCCGCCTGGATGAAAAACGCTCTTTTTTTCAGGACCTTAGTGTCGAATTTCTGGTTCACGAATTGAAAGATCCTCTGGCGGTTGCTGAAACCGGCGTACGTGCTTTGCTTGAGAAAGCGGACAGGTACGGCTCTTTGAGTCCGAAACAGCGTAGAACTCTTGAAAGAGTATTACGCAGCTGCAGAAAAGCTCGTGGAATGTTGAGTGATTTGCTTGAAATCGGGCGGGGCCAGGCAGGATGTTTTCTGTGTAACCGGTTTTCTCCGGCAGAAGTTGTTCTGCAGGTTTTGCTGGATGTATTGGAACTGGAAGATGTTCAGGTTTATGATAAGATAATGACAATTGAGAATTTTAATGCCAGGTTGGAACAATTGAATGATTTCGGCATAATCTGGGAAGTGACACCCAGGGCTGGGCAGGCGATAGTCGAGCAGGACGAGACCAAGTTCAGGCAGATAGTAGCCAACCTGATTAAAAATGCCTTACGATATAAGCGTGATAGGATGATTACTCGCCTTGACTGCGAGGACAAATGTCTTGAAATCTGCATAATTGATGATGGGCCGGGGGTTGCTCCTGAACATCACCAGCTTGTTTTTCAGCGGTACAGGCAGGTTACCCAGGGCCAGGTACTTTCGCGTAATGGACATGGTTTGGGGCTTGCCGGCGCCCGGGTTCTTGCCCAATGTCTGGGAGGCAACCTTAGCCTGGAAAGTGAGCCTGGTAAAGGTGCAGTGTTCAGATTGACTTTGCCCATGATTTTTCCAGGCTGAATATAGAAAGAGAATATTCTTACAAATGGTTTTTACATAACCATCAAGTGTGATGATGAAAGGAGTAAACCTTATGACTGCTGAATCCTATCTGAAGGGCAAACGCATTCTTGCAGTTGATGATGAGAAAGACATTCTGGAAACCATCGTCGATATTCTGGATGAAGCCGAAGTTGATACCGCAGCCGACTATCAAAGTGCATCGGAAAAGATTAAGACCGGTAACTACGACCTTGCTATTCTCGATATCATGGGTGTTGATGGACTCAAGCTGCTGGAAGAAGCAGTTGCCAAGCAGATACCGACAGTAATGCTCACTGCGCATGCTATCAACCCTGAAAGTCTCATGGCTTCTATTCGCAAAGGGGCTATAGCCTATCTGCCGAAAGAGACCCTGGTCGAATTGGACGATCTGCTGGAACAGCTGCTCGCGGCTTATGCCGAAGGACGGCCGCCGTGGAAATTATTATTCGAGAAACTTGGTGATTACTTTAATCAGCGATTTGGAAGCGGCTGGCAGGAGAAGGACCGTGCCTTTTGGTCGGATTTCAGCCGTAGTTTCCAGGTTGGCAGGGGAATACAGGAACGCCTGCGTCATAATCAAAAGGTTCTGGACAAGGGAATTTGAGGGTATAGTGCTAATTGAAAAACAGGCAGATGGTTTCAATCTGCTGTCAAATAAATTTTTTTCAAGCTATTCGGTTCAATATTTATAAATTCAGGTACATTGGCGGCAAGCTCCTTGTCGCTGAACCGCCAAAGGCGGACCGGAGGGCTGCTCTTTCCATCCTGATCTACATGGGCTAAAAACAGTTCCGTGAAAGGGCTGTCGACCTTTGAGATAAAGACTATCCAACGTCCATTGGGAGACCAGGAATGCCATGAGATGGTAGCTCCGATATTGCAGACCATCCTGCGAGGCTGTCCGCCGCCTGCCGGCATGATATAAAGCTGGGCATCCGGCTGAATCACCAATCCAGTATGGCTCTGGGTAAACACGATCCATTTGCCGTCAGGGGAAAAGCGTGGGTAATAGTTGCTCATACCATTGTTACTGGCGCCGGGCAGAGGCTCTGGTATTCCTCCCTTGCCCCGGTTAAAAGGCAGGCGATAGATGTCAAAATGAACGGGGTACCGCTTGTTCAGGGTCTCGATATTATCTTTGCTGCTGAAGATGGTGCGACCCCTGAACGACTTGATAAGGGCGTTATCTTTTTTGACCCGTGAAAAGAGTATATATTTTTCGTCCGGACTCCATTCGGGCGCAGTTTGGACATATTCCGGATAGTCTGCTCCCGGCAGGGTATGAAAATGCTTTGTCTCAATGTCGTAAATGGCCAAAGAACCCCTGAGGGGGAAAAAAAGCTGGGAACAGTAAGGGTCGTTGATTTTAATTAAAAGTGAAATTTCGTTCACCGTACTGACCACGTACCTGCCGCTGGGAGAAATTCTTGAATAAAGGCCGGTGGAAGGTCGTCGGTCCTTTTTCGGCATGCTGTTCCAGCTTATAAAATTTGCTTCGGTCAACTCGATTGTGGGTTGAATTCGCATCAGGGCATAAGCCCCCTTGTCCTTCCTGAAATCCAGATCCATTCCCAGCAGTCTGCCGTCGGCAGAAGCGGTGTGGCAACTTCCGCATATTTGCTGCTTTTGCATTATGATTGCAGGTGGGGAGTAGGAAGCTATGTTACCCAAGCGCCATTTTACCAAACCGGGCTGACGCTGTCCGACGCTGAAAAATGGGGGGACCTGCCTGAATAAGATCGGATTGACTACAGGATCCCTGGACGTCCTGATTTGAACTTGTTGACTTGACACAAGCCGTTTTTGTTTTTTGTTTGCAAGCCCGTAAACAGTTATCCGGGCCGGATTGTTCTTTGAATGGGTCTTGATTGTTTCCCATATTCCAGGAGGTGGTGTCCAGGACAGGTTTTCGGTCAACAGGGCGATGGTATCCATGCCGGCTGCTTCAACAGTCAGCAACCAGGAAGATACCAGCGAATTGCTGTCTTTCCATTCAATTTCAGGGGAAGCAATGTCTGCGGGAAAAACCGCTCCATTGTATGGGTGAAGTATTTGGATTGAGGTTAAAGAATTACTTCCGGCATACTCCAGTTTTATCTGCTTTAAAAGCTCTCTTACATTAATATCTCCCCGGCCTGCCTGGTTGAGCCTGCCCACCCAATAGTGATTTTGATGAGCTGAGCATGACAACACAAAAAATGTTACCGCAGACAGAAAGCATCTTAGGATATAACTTTGCATGGGAACCTTCTAAATGATAAGGGCCGTAACTGGTTTTGCAGGTTGTGAAGTCTTCTTTCAAGGCCGGTTGGCCAGCAGTTTTTTAATCGCTTGTCCAGAGCCTTTCAAGGGAATTTTGGTGGTGAATTTCTGCCCGTCTGACAGGTGGCAGCTTATGGATACATATTTGCCCTTCATCAGCCTGTAAATAAGTGAGCCTTGCTTAATCTTTTCACCGGGGGCGACAATCTGCCAACAGGCAGAGGTGGCAACAGGTTGTAATATCTGGCCATTCGGGCTGAATGTTTTTCCCCGGTCGACCCTGATCTTAAACGGCTTTGCAATTTCGATCGACTGGACTTCAGAAGGCAGTTTTACTCCAATCCAGACCGCTCCTGTTTCCAAAGTGTAAACACATATTCCGGATTCGCCGGCTCCCCGCCAGTAAGCGATGTTGAAACCGTTCTGGTAATTGTGCTGCCAATGGTTCTGGGTTTTTGCCTGGCAGATTGATATACCGGAAAAGATGAGGCAAATAGTAATTACAGTTATTATTGTACTTCGCATACTTTCCTCTCTTTCAAAGTGCGAATTTATTCAATAACCACCAACTTGGGAATCATTAACACTGGGCTGATCGCCGGAAGACTGGTTGGCTGCAGCCAAAGCTTCCGCTAACTGGGCCCTGGTATTTAGGAGGTTGTTCCTTTCATTTTCCAGCATATTGATAAATTGATTGGTACGGCTGATTTCCATGATGTAGTGAGCCCGACCGATCCCCGATACCGCTGTTAACATAGCAAGGGTGGCAGCTGCTCCCGCAGGATTTTTGCTTTCAAATTTGTCGATCATATCCTGCATCCACGGCGGCTTTGCATGGTATGCTGCAGTTCGCTGTCCTGTTGCCGTTGCAATCTGATGGAGCTTGCTGACATCCGGCTGGGTATGGTTTTTGATTGCCTCGTTCAGCGTAGCCCGCATGCGTTGCATATTAGCGCGGTGTTTGGCTATTTCGGCATCAATGACGGCGATTTTGTCGTCTATGGTCTTGATTTGGCTTTGAAGTAAGGTCCGATCTTTTGGCAGCTGGCTTGAAGACATCCCGCCCCCTTGGAAACAGCTGCTTAGCAAGACCATACTGCAGCACGTAATCATGACAATAATGGTTCTGCCAACTGATTGTTTTCGCATTTTAACTCCTGGTTTGGACTGAATGTTTGGTTGATTGTTCAAAGGCAAACAATGATTAAAGCCTAATACCGGAAGTGATTCTTTATACTACACTAATTTCTGCATATTTTAAAGACTTTTCATACTATGATTTCGGTGACTGGCCCATAAGAAAAGGTTTGAACAGTGCCCTGATTGAATCCAGGGTATCTTCCAGGGGGGGCATCATGAATTTTGCGAATACATCCAAATGGACAAGGGCGTTTACCATTGAATCCTTTTGGGAAGCGGCCCGCAGGCGCATTACCATGCAGTCGTTGATGCGTGCTATGTTGTCGTAAATTTTCACCAGGCCGTTCAAGTTGAAATCTGATTTTCCGTGGCTTTCAAAATAGCGGGCCAGAAGATAGGTAGACAGTGCGCGCCAAATGGTTTCTTCCCTGTTGGCAAAAGGCAGATGAAAACGGGCCATTGGTTTGAGAAAATGTGTATGGGGACAGTGACTGGCTGCTATCATAAGTCCCATTATTGAACTTATGGCTTCCTGGGCAGAACAGCGGACGTGAAATTTACGCTGTTCTGTAATTACATTGACCGTAACCCGGTCAAAAGACATCAATTTGCCCATGCGCTGATAAACTGTAACAAGATTCAGGGCTACCGGGCATTGGGGAAAGCTCTTTTCGTCGATGGGGCAGTGGGGACATTGGTGAAAACCGAGCTCTGTCCAGAAGGGAGGATTTTTTTTCATTTTACCCTTCAGGACTATTTTACTCCGATCGAACAGGAGGTCGATTTCCACCCTGCGTTTGTTTGGCAGAGTGAAGCGGTAATCGATGCTGAACGTTTCTGTGGCTTTAATATTGGCCACCGGGCAGCACTCCCTTTCTGTCAGAACATTAGAATTAGAAATAGCCGATGCTTGGCGACAAGGAGATTTTGCTTTTCACAAAAGTCCCGCTACCCCTTGCAATTTCCTTTCCCCGGGCGTCAATAAGTCTTGCCTCGGCGACAAAATTGTTTCGCCCGGCACTTACAACTTTTCCGGTAGCGGTTATGGTTCCCTGGGATACCGGGCGTAGCAAATGGATATGGAAACTGGTTGTCAGGACAAGGACATCTTCAACCAGAGCATTTACCGCGAAAAAAGCTGCATCGTCAAGGGCTTTGAAGTAAACCGAACCATGCACTGCGCCGCCGGAATGAAAAAAATCAGGTCTGATGTTAATTGTTACCTTGGCAGAACCACGATTTATCTCTATCCATGGCTGATAATAAACATTGCAGG
>JALVQM010000193.1 GCA_027025615.1 Desulfobacteraceae bacterium
AGCTTGTTAATCTCACGTGGCCAAGTATCAACTACTCTGCAGTAATCAGAAACAGGTAAAATTATCCGGGCGCCAAGCGGTATTTGTTCTCCCCGCAGACAGTTTGGAAAACCTGTGCCGTTATAGTATTCATGGTGAAATAATACTATTTCGCCGACTTCAGCCAACTTGTCCACACTTTCCAGGCAAATTGAGCCTATGACTGGGTGCTGGCTGAACATCTTGAATTCTTCTTCTGTCATCCTGTCAATTTCCTTTGTCAATATCTTTTCAGGAAATCCCAGCAGCCCTATGTCATGAATCATACCCGCCATCTCTATATTGTCCAGTTCTCCAGCTTCCAGCTCCAAGCCCTCCGCCACATTTCGGGACAATTGTGCCACGTTGCGCATCAGGCTTCCAAGTTTAGGATTCAGGGTTTCGACCATATTTGACAAAAGTCGAATAGAATCCATGAAGCTTTTCTCAAGCTTCCTGTTTACCTTTTCCAGGATTTTATTCTGCAATACTATTTGCTGTGTACGTTCAGCAACTTTTCTTTCAAGGTTCTGGTTAAGCTCAACCAGTTCCTTGTTTTGTTTTGCAGTCAGTTCTGTAAGGCGTTGATTTTCATCAACTAATTCATATTGCTTTATAGCCTGACGCACCTGCAACAAAAGATCATCATCATTCCATGGTTTGGTCAGGTATCTGTGAATTTCTCCTTTGTTGACAGCGGCAATAACGGCTTCCATGTCAGAATAGCCTGTCAGTAAAAAACGAATTGCATTGGGATAAAGAGACTTGGCTTTTTCTAAAAACTGAGCCCCATTCATACCCGGCATGCGCTGATCGGAAATAATCAATGATACAGTATACTCTGAAGCTTTTAAAACATCTAGTCCATCTTGACCGGAATCTGCTGTAAGAATACGATAACCTTCCCGCCTGAAAAGACGCTTCAATGCTTTTATGATTGATGGTTCATCATCAACAAACAGCAGTGTATGTTTAAGTGCCAAAGCAAACCCCCATTAATAATATAGGCAACTGCATTGACAAGGGCTTCTGTAGGAATCTGGTTCTCCGGTACAATTCATGTCTGCCTTCTCTCAATAGTCCTTAATGGTTTTAATGATATGACCATCGTCATCAAGTTGGAATATCATTTTTGTCCTAGTACAAGTCAGTAAAAACACTTTTGGCTTTCCGCTTCTGATATATTGCCTGCACTCTTTCTATCCATCTTCTTGAGTAAAATCTTCATCCACCGGCAGTTTAATTATAAAGGTTGTTCCTTTTCCTATGGTAGACTCGACTTCAATTGAACCTTTGTGCTTTTTAATAATACCATAGGCAATATTCATTCCCAATCCTGTCCCTTTACCTACTTCTTTGGTTGTAAAAAATGGATCAAAAATCTTGTTCAAATTATCTTTTGGTATCCCACAACCTGTATCGCTTATTTTTATTTGCACGTATCCGTTGATAAGCTTTGTGGCTATCCGGATCTCCCCCTTTTTTTCTATCGCCTGGGCGGCATTCACCAGTATATTCATAAATACCTGGTTCAATTGCTGGGGATATGCCTGGATAAGAGGTAAATTCTCATATTTTTTAACAATATTTGCCTTGTACTTCAGTTCATTGTATACAACGTTCAAAGTAGATTCCAATCCCTTGTTAATATCCGTTGCCTGCAGCACACCTTCTCCTGGATGGGCAAAATCCTTTAAATCCATAACTATTTTTTTTATTCGTTCTGTTCCTTCGCGACAGTCCTTAATCAGCTCACGAATATCTTCACGAATATAATCTATTTCTTTTTCTTCTTCATATATTTCAATCTCATCAATTAATTCAGAGAGTTGATCAGATTTTTTTTCAGACATGCCGGAATCGACCACTAATTTTTTAATCTCACGATATCTTTGAATTAATCCATCTATGTCCTGCTGATAATCTTCCAAGGTCTTAAGGTTACTACTGACAAAGCCCGTGGGATTGTTTATTTCATGCGCCACTCCGGATGCCAGTTGACCTATTGAAGCCATTTTTTCCGACTGAAGCATTTGGGTCTGCGTTTCTTCCAGGCGTTTTAAAGTAGCTTCCAGCTTTTTGTTTTTCGCCTCTATCTGAGAGGCACTTTCTATGATTTTTCTATTGAGGGCTTTTATTTCTTCAGATTTGCGACGTTCTTCGGTAATATCCTTGAAAACCAAAACTGCTTGAAATACACTTTCCCGTTCATCCAGGATAGGCAGACAGCTAACCAGCTTGTAGTGAACAGAACCGTGATTGTCTATCCAATGGTCGAGATACTGTTGCGGATTTCCATCTCTGAGAACAGAATCCACCAACTGGCGGACTTTGCTTATTTCAAAGCGAGCTTGATTTTGATCAGCCTGGCTCAACCAGTCCAGCCCGATTATCTGGTCATATGACAGACCATTTACAACCAGGAATGTTCTGTTAGCCGATACAACTTTTTTATCCCTATCCAGGGAAATGATTTCTTCCTGGAGTGAATCAAAAACTATTCTGAGCTTGTTGCGGCTTTCAAGCAAAACTTCCTGTAACCGGCGATGATCTTTTTCTAATTCCACGATTCTCCGTCCTGTCTGGACCCTTGCTTTTAATTCGTCAGGGTCAAATGGCTTGGAAATATAATCATCTGCCCCACTATTAAACACTTGCAGTAAATCGTTCTTTCTGTCTCTGGCGGTAAGGATAACTACATAGGTATAGCGATCATTTTGATATTTCCGGATTTTGTCGCACAAGGAAAGACCATCCATTCCAGGCATCATCCAATCGGTGATCACCATTTCAAAATCGTTATTTTGAAACAATTTCCAGGCCTCTACACCGTTTTGTGCTGATACAACCTGGTATCCGTTTTTTTCCAGCAATTTGATAAGCAAACTTCTGGAAATATGATCGTCTTCGACAATAAGTATTTTCATTCTATTCTGGTTTATCCTCCGTTGAATCAAGTGATACGAAGTATTGGAACGCCAGTGGTTTGTCGCACAGTGCAATTTTCTCAATAGGACTAGATCTGATCATTGGGAAAGAATCATATCAACAACAGATGCATGCATTCATATTATATATCGTCTGTTATTGTCACCACTTTAACACTGAAATTCGTAATAACAAAAAGCTTGAAAAAGTGACGTTCCAGTTTTCAGCAGGCCTTCGCAGAACCCGTCAGACAAAGATAATGCGCCCCATAACAATCAATGGCAAAAGAGAGGACATGCAACAGGTTTATTAAAGCTTGGTTTACCGCAGTAAAGCCAAACACAGTATTTTTTGAAAGCCTCTTAAATGCCTGCTTAAGTTTAAACATTTGTGACCGATAAAATTTTTGATGATCCATATCTGCACAGGTATTTCTGCAGCAGGATCAGCCCATTGTTCCGATCAGGATATGTATTTGGAGCTGATATGAATATATTAATTGTCGATGATGACAAGGTTACCCTGTCCCTGCTTTCCAAGTATCTGAAGCGTCAGGACCATGCTATCACCGCGGTCTCTGACGGTTCCCAGGCCTGGTCCTTGGTCCAGCAGAGACCTTTTGACATGGTTATCAGCGACTGGTTGATGCCGGAACTTGATGGTATAGAATTGTGCCAAAGAATTAGAAATGCATCCCTGGATTATTATATTTATCTTATCTTGATCAGCTCCCAGGACACCAGGGCTGATATCGTGAGTGGTCTGAAAGCAGGTGTTGACGATTATCTTACCAAACCAATCAACCTTGAGGAGCTTAATGCCCGCATCGAGATAGGCCAGCGAATCATTTCCCTGGAAAAAAGGTTGAAAAAAAATTATCAGGAAATTGCTCGTAATTATTACCAAACCATACACATGTTCACTCAATTACTGGAAGTGTTCGATAAAAAGTTGGGCGGCCACTGTCGCAGGGTTGGCCGATTATGTCTGCAACTTGCCAGGATGCATCCTGAGATTGATCAGGGGCAATATGCCAAGGCAGAAGCCGCCGGCCTAGTTCACGACATAGGGATGGTCGGATTGCCGGTAGCTGTATATTCTAAATTGTCGACTGAGTTTACTTCTGAGGAAAAAGAACTTTTTCGCTCTCACCCTGAACGTGGAAGTCTGGTTCTAGAGCAAGTCGACATGCTTAAACCGGTAGCTCGGATAGTAAAACTGCATCATGAACAATATAACGGACGGGGTTTTCCCAACGGTATAGACGGCTCCCAAATCCCCCTGCTTGCCCAGTTGGTGGGAGCAGCTTCTTTTTATGATGATCTTCGCTTCCTCCGAAAAGTGGCTCTTGACGAAATGGCACAACACCTTCAGAGGACCCGCGGATACCAGTTTGCTCCTGAAATTGTCGATATGTTGTTGGAAATAAATATAAACATCATCGA
The DNA here is from genome assembly GCA_027025615.1 of Desulfobacteraceae bacterium. Lineage (GTDB taxonomy): Bacteria > Desulfobacterota > Desulfobacteria > Desulfobacterales > Desulfosarcinaceae > JALVQM01. The sequence continues at coordinate 4,392 of JALVQM010000193.1, forward strand.
AAAAGAAAAAGCCACAAACGACCGTTCGGTGGAAATTGACAGGCTCCAGGAAGGAATGGTCCTTTCCCGTAATATTTACCTTAAAACAGGCGCATTTATCATGTCTGCTGATTCGCCACTTGGCAATGATGCTATAGATAAGTTGAAACAATATGTAAAGCTGAAGGCCATCACAGACAGGGTATATGTTTACAAGGACTCGTCGAGGAGTTAAGTCACCATGGATCTAGCAACAGTTATTGGACTTGTCAGTGGGACATTCCTGATTATAGTATCGGTGTTTCTGGGTGGCAGCGCATTGGTGTTCATAAACATCCCCAGTGTTCTTATAGTGGTTGGCGGCACAATCGCAACAACCTTTATAAAGTTCAAAATGAGCGATGTCATAGGTTCCATAAGCGTTGCCATGAAGGCTTTTTTCGTCAAAATCGAACCGCCTGAAAATATTATCCGGGAAATGGTGGAATACACAAGAATTGCAAAAAAGGAGGGTTTGATAGCCCTGGAAAAAGAAACTCCTTCGGACCCTTTCTCCGCCAAGGCCTTACGCTACCTTTCAGATGGTTACGATGAAGGATTGATCGAAGATATGCTGAATAAAGATATTCGCCTGATGATTCAGCGGCACGAAATTGGACAGAATGTCTTCAAAAGCATGGGAGACGCCGCGCCGGCTTTTGGTATGATTGGAACCCTGATTGGATTGGTCCAGATGTTATCGTCCATGGAAGATCCTTCCAGTATCGGCCCCTCCATGGCAGTTGCCTTGTTAACCACATTGTACGGTGCGATAATGGCCAACCTTGTATGTCTGCCGTTGGCTGACAAGCTTTCTCTGCGAAGTGATGAAGAAAAACTAGTGAAAACCATAGTGGTTGAAGCAGCCGTCGCTATCAACCGTGGCGTTTCTCCAATGGTACTGGAAGAATCATTGAAAATATTCCTGTCGCCTAAAGATCGAGAAAAAAATGATAAACCAGCCGAGGATACCGGAGAAAGTTAATGGGACAGGCTGTCGAAGAACAAAAAAAAATCGATCCAGGTGCACCAAAATGGGTCGTCACTTTCGGCGACCTGATGAGCCTGCTGCTCTGTTTTTTTGTCCTGTTGCTTTCGTTTTCCGAGCTTGACAGGCAAAAATACAAACAGGTCGCAGGATCCTTGGAAAAGGCCTTCGGGGTACAACGTAAAACAAGAATAA
>JALVQM010000194.1 GCA_027025615.1 Desulfobacteraceae bacterium
TGCCTGCCCTCCGCCGCGCATCTTCGGCAAACTCGCGAGCTGCAAAATCCGGGTTTAATACTGACACCAAAATGTTGGCTGGTGGTTTATTCTTGAATGATAGTTCAGCAGAAATTGCATGCTAGAAAAATGCAAAAGTTTAAGTTTCTAATAAAGTGTTTGCTGGTATTTTTACTTTTAGTGCCTTGCGCTTGTAGTGCTGGCGATAATGGTGTCAACCATAAAGAAAATATACAAAAATATTTGGAACTGCTGAAACAAGATCCAGGAAAGTGCCTTTATCTTGAACAAATTGCAAGCAGTTATCAAGCATTGAATGACTTCAAGAACGCAATAATTTTTTATAAAAAAGCAATAGATAACTGCGCCGATGATTCGACAAATACTTTTCAATTAGGTGTCTGTTACCTTCTTTTAAAGGAACCTGATTTGGGAATAGACTACATGGATCAAGCAATAGAGCAAGCTCTAGATGGAGGTCAAATCCAAATGGCAGAAATGCTTAAAAAAGAAAAAGATGCTTGGCTTGCAAAATGGGAAACGATTAAAGAAATTAAACGTTAGCCTGTGATTTGCGTACAGGACAATAGGGGGATTGCGGGACGTTTCCAACAGATAAACATCACAAAAGAACGTTGGCAGTCGGCGATTGATGGTGACTGACATCTTGTTCAGCCGCCGTTTGTTTTTATTGAATCAGACCCGATCGTACTTGGGAGCCCCCTTTAAGGGGCGGACGGGCAGGCACCGACCAACGGGATAAAACAACCTCAGCACAGCGTAGTCTTGCGGCAAATAGACATAACGCTCCGTTATGTCTAGCTTGGTTCGGGAAGGTTTTTGGTATGAGGGCTGCGCTCTCTGCGCCATGGCGCCATCCTGATAGGCATTGGGTATCGCATGAAGAAAAGCCTGAAAAACAGCTGGGATTCAAGCGGCCTGTATCTCAAGAATATTGGGGGTGTGTCAATGAATTTGTGGTCGCCGGCTATTATATCAATATCCTTTGCTCCAGGATTTCTAAAAATTAGGATTAAGTTTGTAGACACTACCCTTTTACTTGAGGCGCAACTTTGATATTCTGTCCAAAAACAGGGTACAATGGTGGTTGTTGTGACAGTTGGTAAAGGCGGCATAAGTGGAATCATCCTGGCCGGGGGGAAAAGTTCGCGTTTGAACGGGGCGGACAAGGCCCTGTTATCTCTTGGTCCATGGAATCCGATGGAGCGAATTTATTCTGTTTTCAAAGACCTGTTTGATGAAATAATTTTGGTAACAAACGATCCGCTGCGCCATCTTGCCTGGGATGTAATGATAGTAACCGATATTTTCGATTTGCGCAGTTCGATGACCGGCCTGCACGCGGGACTTTATAGCGCCAGCAACCCATACGCTTTTTGTGTGGCTTGTGATATGCCTTTTATCAATGGACGGGCGGTTGCCGAAATGGTTGCATTGGCAGAGCCTCCCTGGGATGTGGTAATACCCGAAACTCCGGGAGGACTGGAACCGTTGTTTGCCGTTTATTCAATAAAATGCCTGGATGCCTTTGAGCGTAACCTTAAAAAGGGCAGTTTGAAGATTCAAAGTGCTTTCAGGAAGTTACGTATAAAAAAGATAAAATCTGAAATTCTGAAGACCTGGGATCCTGACTTTGATTCTTTTTTCAACATCAACACACCGGCCGACCTGGAGACCGCCCGGCAAAAGGTGACCCAGGATATGGCTATTAACAGGACAGGAA
>JALVQM010000195.1 GCA_027025615.1 Desulfobacteraceae bacterium
GATAACAGCGATGCGTTTGCCGCTTAACTCCGGCAGTTCCGGTACGGCGGCATCTATGCTGGCCTGGCCAAGTTGGGAAACGTCCACCGGGTCCATGGCTGCTTCTTTTTTGGTGCAGGCTTCCATGCAGGGATGGGGGCAGAGGTAACCACATACGGTCGCCGGGAAGGGGGTATAAGCAAGGGCAAGGTCGACTGCTTCATCCACCCGTCCATCGCGTACCAGTCGCCAGCGCTGGTGCACAGGGATGCCGGTAGGACAGGATGCTTCGCAGGGTGCCTTGTACTTTTGGTTTTCCCAAACCGGCACGAATCGCCGCATATCACCCCTGGTGATTACCGGGATCGGGCTGCGGTCAATATCGGTAAGGTCGCCGACAAGTCCCCCCTGGCCCAGGGTTTTATCCCAGACCTGGTTGCGGTACTCGGCAATAGATCGGCGCATGGCACCGGTTCGCTGGTGGGGCTTGCGGGCAACCAGCAGCTGCCACTGGTTGCGGTCAACCAGTTCCCCAATCAGCTCAGGGCGGTTGATACGTTCCAGAAAAATTGACAGGTGTTGTCGCAGCCAGGCCCATTGTTCGTCGTTTATGGGCACCTGGAGGGCATCGGTCTGGCTGTAACCCTTGTGGGGTCCCCTGAAAAAGACCTTGCCACCGACCATTCCAACAAGGGGCCGATATCCAAGGACGTTGTCCGGCCGCTGGGGGTTGTAACCGCAGATGACAGCTATACCGCCAGCCATGAATTCACCGAAATAATCGCCTACCGATCCCAGGACCCACAACTCGGGTGGTTCGAAACGCGGATTGTGCTTGGTCATGGTCATGGCCCGGGCGCCGACGTTGCCGCCGACGTAAATTTTGCCCTGGGCCATGGCGTTGGCCGTACCGTTGGAAGCATGGCCGTGAATAACGATCTGGGCACCGGCGTTCAGCCAGCCCACATCGTCTGAAGCCGGTCCCATGACCTCTATGAAAGTATTGGGAAACCCCATGGCCCCTACCCGCTGTCCGGGATGACCGTCTATTTTTATGTAAACCGGTTCATTGCCGGCCCGCCAGAGACGACCACCGATACCATGCTGGCCATAGGCCTTGACCACCAGATAACGTTTTCCCAGAGCTATAGACTCCTGGATAGTTTCTTCCATTATTCGCGAGTCTATCCGCTGGCCGTCCTTTTGGCCTGAAATTATGTTGTATTGGTTGCTGCTGTTTGCCATGTCTCTTTCTCCATCTAGATCACATACTTGATTTTGAGACGTTCTGCGGCATGAAAGTCATCGATGCCCAGGGCGTCTGACATACCGATGGGAAGGGAAGTTGAACGACCCAGGGGGGCAACGATTTTTTTCAACTCGGTGTCGAAAGCTAAAAAGACATCTACCACCCTTTCGGCAACTTTTTCGATATCCAGCCTGCGGTACAACCGGGGGTCCTGGGAGGTGATTCCCTTGGGACAGCGGCCGATGTTGCATATGTTGCAGCGGTCTGATTCAGAACCAATGCAGCCGGCGGCGGCTTGCATGATATACTTGCCCGTCTGAACACCACTGGCGCCCAACATGATCAAGGCTGCCGCATTGGCTGCCAGGTTACCCTGTTTGCCTATTCCCCCGCCGGCAAAAAGAGGCACCTCGTTTTGCTTGCCGATGGTCACCAGGTTGAGGTAACAGTCGCGGATGTTACTGGCGATGGGATGTCCCATGTGGTCCATGGAGACATTGTAGGCGGCACCGGTGCCGCCATCTTCGCCGTCGATGGCCAGTCCTGCCGCATAAGGGTTGCGGGTAAGGTTGTTGAGTACGGCCAGGGCCGTCGAGGTGCCTGATATCTTGGGATAGACCGGCACCCTGAAGCCCCAGGCCATGTACATGGACTGGATCATCTTGGCCACCGACTCTTCTATGGAATACTTGGTCTGGTGAGTTGGTGGACTGGGCAGGCTGACACCCGGCGGCACTCCCCGAATGGCAGCAATCAGCTTGTTAACCTTGTGCCACATCAGCAGGCCCCCGTCTCCCGGCTTGGCCCCCTGTCCATATTTGATTTCTATGGCACACGGGTCTTCTTTCATTTCAGGGATGGCATGGATAATTTCATCCCAGCCGAAATAGCCGCTGGCGATTTGGAGGATAACGTACTTGAGAAAGCGGCTTCGCAGCAGACGGGGAGGGCAGCCGCCTTCGCCGGTGCAGATCCTGACAGGCATGCCCAGCTCCTCATTTAGATAGGCAACTCCCATTTGAAGCCCTTCCCACATGTTTGGTGAAAGGGCACCGAACGACATTCCGCCAATGATCAGGGGATAAATTTCGCGTACTGGTGGAATCCATCCGTTTTGCTTGAGGAAATTCAGGCTCTGCTCCGGAGGCAGGACCCGTCCCAGTAAGGTTCGCAGTTCGAATTCGTGGCGCCCGGCATCCAGGGCCGGGTCGGTCAGCATTGAGATCCGGATAAATTTTATCCGGTCCAGAACTCCGGTTGCCTGGTTGCGTCGTCCGCCGCGACGCCGGGGTTGTCCGCCCCGGTTGATGTGGAATCGTTGCTTGTCGATTTCATCGTTGCGGACCGGAATGATGGCATCGTTGGGGCATACCAGGCTGCACATGGCACAGCCTACACAGGCGTAAGCCGGGTCGGTTTTCTGCCTGATACCGTAAAAGAGGGAAAAACTGGTTTCCGGAACCGTGGTAGGATCGATAGCTGCCTGGACCTTGCGCTTGCGAAAAACACCCAGCTCGATAGCGTTGACCGGGCAAACAGCTGTGCATTTACCGCAAAGGGTGCATTTGTCACGGTTCCAGAGGATCTGCCAGTGCAGATCCTTGATACTCAGGGTTGATGGGGCAATGGGTCTGTCTGGCAACATATCTTAACCTCCTGGCGGTCAGGGCCGACGATGGCCGTGTCCAGGTACATGGGTTGAAAATCCTTGCTTTTGTCCCGATCAGGAATGGCCGCGTCCAGGCCGCAGATTTCAGATGAAAAGGCAAAACAGCCGGGGCGGCCTCCCACCACACCGGGCCGCAGCTTTTTGCGATCCTGAGCCATGAAAAGAGTATGGTCAGGAAGGCAGCCGATGACACAGTTGGGACCGTCGATAATCAGTTGTCGACAACTTTGCTTGAGCTGCTTGAGAAAATCCTTGTCGGGATGAGAGTCGATATCGGCATCCTGGAGGGGAGTGATAACATGTTTGTAAGCTTCTATATCCAGCCCCAGGTGCGTGTAGAGGTAATGCAGGATATGGGTAAAGACTTCCGAGTCGGACTGGTAACCTATATAGCCCGGGAAACCGCGGGAACTTAAAAATTGACGGATAGGAATGAAAGCCGTGTTTTCGCCGTTGGTCATACTGGCAAAGCCCTGGATGAAAAAGGGGTGGCAAGCATACAGGTTGATGGCATAGTTGGTGTTCTGACGGCCCTGGGCCATTATTACCCGGGCCCATAATTCCTTGCGGTCCAGGTTCAGGTAGCGGGCAACCGTCATGGGATCGCCGATTTCCTTGATCATGATTACATCGGGCCAGAATGAAAAGACGATCATATCGCCGGCATCTTCACCCATCTGCCTCAGAGTAAGACGGGTCTGAAGCAGCCGGTAATGTAATTCGCTTTCCGGAAGATCTTCCCATTCTTCAGGATATTCATAGGCCCTGATGAGGTAGATATCCCTTTTGGGTACTCCGGCAGGAGGGGTCTTGGGTACCTTGATGGTTATTTTGTACTTGGTCATGAAACCACAATCCATCATGAAGGTGTCCAGGCGGCGGAGACCCTTTTCACTGAAGATGCCCGACAGGATCGGGGCGTTCTTGATTTCTTCGAAGGGCCCGGCCAGGTCCCTGAGAAACAGTCCCACTCCCGAGCCGTCATGTCCCTCACGCATGACGTCCATGGCGTCTATGGCTTTCATGGGCGACATTGGCTCCTGGCTGGTTATTGCAAAAAGACGACACATGGTTAACTTTCTCCTTGTCTTGCCGGCGGTGAGCCGGTAACCCTATCCCAGCGGATGATCGTAAATGGACTTATAACGATAACGCAATATGCATGCCACGGCTTCGTATTGTCTGGAATATCCCGATTCGTGAGCATTTATAAGCAGATTAGCCAATGAGTATTGTCCGTCTATTTACAAAAATGCAATAAAATTTTTGGCAAAATTACAATAATGTCTAGTATTGTTAAAAAACCTCCTTTGCCTGACTTGGCACCTGAATTAGAAGCCCGGGGACAAAAGCGGCTTGATTCCTTCTTAAAACTGAGTCGCCAGGCAGGTTGTGAATTCCAGCCCGATTCTGATACTGCCGAGGCTTTGAAACGGGCTTTTGTGTTCAGCCAGTTTGTATATCGTTGCGCCAAGGGCAATCCCCGGGTTTTGACCAGGTTGCTCGAAAGTGGAAACCTGTGGGAGAAACATGATGCCGGGCGGTTGCGGCAACTTCTGGCCGAGGAGCTTGAAGCCTGTGAATCTGAAGACCGGCGGGCGGTCCTGTTCTCAGGCTTGCGTAGATACCGTCGCACCCAAATGCTGCGGATTGCAATTGTTGATCTGGCCGGAAGAAAGCCGCTTGAGGATGTCCTGGAAGAAGTTTCCCTGCTGGCCGAAGTTTGCCTCCAGAAAGCTGTGGAAGGGCTTTTTGAAATCCTGACCGGCAGATTTGGACGGCCCCTGGCACTGGATGACCAGCCCGCAGTGCCGGTTGTCCTTGCCCTGGGGAAGCTCGGGGGCCGGGAACTGAATTTTTCATCAGATATTGATCTGGTTTTTGCTTACAGCGCTGAGGGCCGGACCAGCTGTGATGAAGTCGGCCCGGGTATATCCAATGAAGAATTTTTTCAGCGTCTTTTCAGGGATCTTATCCAGCTTATTGGAAGTTCCAGTTCCGATGGTTTTGTTTTCCGGGTAGATACCCGCCTGCGCCCTTACGGCCAGGTAGGTCCCCTGGCGATGAGTTTTGGTCGTATGGAGGACTATTACCAGCGACAAGGGCGGGAATGGGAGCGCTACGCTCTGATAAAGGCCCGGGCCGTGGCAGGCAACCTTGAATCCGGACAGAAGTTGCTTGAAAGATTGAAGCCCTTTGTATATCGCCGCTATCTGGATTACGGGGTGTTCGAGGAGTTGCGCGAAATGAAGGCCAAGATAATGGCCGAAGTGAAAGCCAAGGGACTGCAAAACGATATCAAACTGGGCCCGGGCGGTATCAGGGAAATCGAATTTTTCGGTCAGGTCTTTCAGCTGTTGCGTGGCGGTGTTCAGCCGGCTTACCAGCAGCGGTCGATCCAGGCTACATTGCGCCGCCTGGCAGATTACGGGGCCGTTGACCGGCGCACCATGACCCAACTGCTTGAGGCCTATCGTTTCTTGCGGACGGTGGAAAATCGTTTGCAGCAGTGGGAAGATCACCAGACCCACAAGTTGCCGACCGATGCCAGGGATCGCCTGCGGCTGGCATGCTCCATGGGATTTTCAGCCCTGGCTGATTTTGAGACTCAGCTGGACCGGCACCGGCACCTGGTTCAGCGGCGTTTTGACATGCTCCTGGACGAAGGCGGCCTGAAAAGGGGCCATGGCAAGGTCCCCGGTGTTGACGAAAATATCCTGGAGCAGATTTGCCGCGGCCGGACCGACAGTCGACAGGCCGCTGATTTGTTGGGACGGTTGGGATATGGTGATCCTGACAAGGTCCTGGAAACATTGGCTGGACTGCGCAAGTTGCCGGCCTTGAAAAGGCTGAGCCAGGCAGGTCGGATAAAACTCAATAAGTTGTTGCCCTTGTTCCTGACTGACGTGGCGGCAAATGCGGGCAGCCAGCCGGAGCTTGTTTTCCGGCGTTTGATGGAACTGCTGGCCAGTATTCAGGGCCGGGTGCCATATTTGTCCCTGTTGATCGAGTCCGCTACGGCCAGGCTGCACCTGATTCGCCTGACGGCGGCCAGTTCCTGGATCGCCCGGTTTGTGGCTCGTCATCCTGTCCTGCTGGACGAGTTGATCGACCCGCGCACCCTTTATGAACCTGCCACGCGTGAAAGCCTTAAAAAAGAGCTTGAACGGCAGATGGCGGCTATTGACCCGGATGATCTGGAACAGCAGATGGATGCCCTGCGGGTTTTTCAACAGGTCAATACTCTGAGGGTGGCTGCGGCCGATATAACCGATGTCCTGCCCCTGATGAAAGTCAGTGACAGGCTGAGTGACCTGGCTGAAACAATCCTGGAAAAAGTATTGGAGCTGTGCTGGGAACAACTTGTGGCAAAACATGGCCGCCCGGGGGTAGATCTGGACGGTCAGGCCTGTGATCGCGGTTTTGTGGTCGTGGCTTACGGGAAACTGGGCGGACTCGAGCTGGGTTACGGCTCTGACCTGGATCTGGTTTTCCTGCATGCAGCCGCCGGCGGAACCACCGACGGCCCGCGGCCGGTGGACAACACCCATTTTTATACCCGCCTGGGGCAGCGGGTGCTGCACATGCTTACTGCTCATACGGCAGCCGGTATTTTATATCAGGCTGATATGCGCTTGCGGCCCAGCGGTGATTCGGGACTTCTGGTAAGTCGCCTGGAATCATTCCGTCGCTACCAACTGGAAGATGCCTGGACGTGGGAGCACCAGGCCCTGGTTCGGGCCAGGGCGGTCGTGGGAGACCCTGCCTTGAAACAGGCTTTCGAAAAAATACGCCGCCGGGTCATGATCGAGCCCCGGGACGCCAAAACCCTCCTGGCCCGGGTGACCGAAATGCGCGGCAGGTTGCGCAAGGCCCAGGACAGGTCAAGTGCAGGCGAATTTGACCTCAAACAAGGTTTTGGAGGAATTGTTGATATCGAATTCCTGGTGCAATACCTGGTTTTAAGAAATGCTTCACGCTTCCCTGAGCTTGCCCGCTGGACCGACAATGTCCGTTTGCTGCAGAGCCTTGCCACGGCAGGTATAATAGATCAGGAGACAGCTTACCTGCTAAGAAGAGCTTATCTGATATACCGTGCCATGGCCCATCGCTGCAATCTTCAGGAACGTCCTGTCCTGGTGACTGGCGGGCATTTCGACGGGTTACGGGCAGCTGTGCAGTCTGCCTGGCGCAGGTTCATGGTCTAATATTTTAACCTGGTTTCTGCTGCTCGACCTGCCTAAGCCGCTCAGGCCGGGTCTGGCGGCAGTTTGGTGCCAATACTGCCGATAAATCCAAAGCCTGCGAACCTCATGGTTTTCATCCACAAAGACGTAGCTGGTGTTCGGCAAGGCGAATTTTGCCCTTGTCGACCCACTGTCCCAGCCTGCATATGACTTGCACCATGCCTTTGGCCACAAGAGCCCACCAGACGTAGTTGATGTCATAATGCCCGCCGCTTTCTGTTATGATTTCCAGTGCGTCGGGTTGCACGTCGAGGTTTTCAATAACGGGCAGCTTATCAGAATCCGGATCTGGCGGTTGTTTTCCGGTTACATAGACGATCAGTCCTGTTTTCATGGCTTCTTCCTTTGCAAAATAAAGAACCCTTCCAGCGTTGAATGCAGGAAGGGTTGCACCCGGTTTTCTTCACCTTTGCTTTATTGCGTGTTGTTAATCCATACTCCGTGGACAAACACACCTCCGGCAGTTGAAACAGGTCTTCTGGCTTCCCCATCCTGGCTTGGCCTGCCCATGTCAGTTGGCTGACACAGTGACTTAAAATTACCGGCAGGCGGCCCCCTGAAGGGGCTTTGGGTTACAGCGGCGGGATCGCTCCCGATTCCCACGGAATTGCCTCTTCGGCCGGTTGAACGGCACTTCAACTTTCTGATATTTACAGGCATAATCAAAACGGAACCTGTTTCCGGTCAACATAAATATTTCCAGAATAGCGTTATAAAAATATTGGGATAGATGATGAACTGCATTCAGGGGACAATATGGTGGACATGGAACAAATTTTTCTGTAATTCTTTAACCAGGCAGCGGCCTAATCCATATCGATTGTATCAAGGATAATTATATGCAGAAGCAAGGGAGATGGAATGGTATTTTTCGAATGGTGTGAGCAATACAGTGTCGGCGACGATGAAATCGATGAGCAACACCAGAACCTGTTTTCTTTTCTCAACGAATATTATGACGCAATGCTCAAGGGCAGGGGGAAAGATGTGGTGGACGAAATTTTTGCCGAGATGAAAGCCTACGCTGTATACCATTTCAAGTCGGAAGAGCAGAAAATGGCACAAGTCGGCTACCCTGACCTGGAGCAACATAAAAAAGTTCATGCCTCTTTTGTTGGCAGGATCAAAGAGCTGGAGGAGAAGAAAGCTGCCGGTGATCTGCTGGCAGCTGTTAATGTAGCCAAGTTTTTGAATAAATGGTTGGTTGAACATATCCTCGGGGATGACAAGAAATACTCACCTTACATGGCAAATGATTGATTTGTTGCTGAAACAGTGGAATAATAATCCACTGATGATCCGGCAGGTGGTGAGGGTTTTTGTTCAGCCTTGCATGAATAAAAGTTGATTATTATTTCCATCCTTTTCGTTGAACCTCCAAGGGTTGCATGCTTCTCATTGTATAGGTTTTACAGGTAATGGTTTGGCAATAAGCTTGTGGGGATTTGTTATTGAAAATTGATAATTGATGAATAATTAAATGCCGATTTGGAAAGTGATCTTGAGCTTTTATATTGGCATGAAGTTGCTATAGCAAGGTAAATTCCAAGACACTGCAATGTTGTTAAACAAAAGAGGCCGGCCATGAATTGTGAAAAGTGTGGTGCTGAAATTACCGCTGCAGAAACCAGGGACCATGCCGGTCAAAAAATCTGTGAGGATTGTTACCTGGACCTGGTTGCGCAGCCCAAGACCTGTGATCCCTGGGCGGTATACATGGCTAAAAACGAGATGGGATCCCGGGCCGAACTGACGGAGCTGCAGCAGAAAATATTGGAGCTTTTAAACAGCCAGGGCCCGCTTATGGCACAACAGGTCTGTGATCAGCTTGCAATCACAGAGAGTCAATTCCAGAGCAACATAACCAGCCTGCGCTACATGGAGCTGGCCAGAGCCTTTCCACGCAATGGCCAGATTTTCTATACCCTGTTCGACGACCAGGGCGGCAGGGATGCCTGATTACAGACCTGCAAAATCATAACCTGTTTCATATTAACCCGGACATGCCTCAAGGTATTTGCAAAATTGTCATTAATTTAATCATAAAATTACAAATTTGTAGATTGATGTAAAAAGACAAAATTTGACAAATTTGGTTTTTCTAATCATTCCAGGTGGAAATCACTGCAAGAGCAAATGGCACGACTAATGCTTTATAGAATATATACTTTATTTTTTTGCGGTCTCAAACCATAATTCAGGTGACGGAATCAGGGAAGAACCTATGCCCCAAGTATCATCAGAAACAAATACCATTGCTCCCATTGATGCCATTGCCGGGCTGGAATCCGGACGCCTTGAATTGAACCGCAAAAGACACGAGCTTGATGCGGCAAGCTGGATAAAACTCAATGCCGCTTTGTTGGATGAATATTTCCTGTCTTGTTTCAGCAACAGTTCAACCGGTCTCCAACTCGACATCTTGCAGAATCCTTACGCCCTGCTTGCCCTTGGTGGCTATGGGCGCGCAGAACAGTGCATCCATTCTGACGTGGATCTAATGATTTTATTTCGTAAAAAAGTGCCGGCCGAAGCCGAAGAGCTGGTCCAGGAAATAATTTACCCCCTCTGGGACCTGGGTATGGAAGTTGGCCATGCCACCCGGAGTATCAAGGAAACCGTTGAGCTGGCACGCAAGGATTTCGAGGTTTTAACTTCCCTGCTGGATGCGCGTTTTATTTGCGGCATGTCTCCCTTGTATCATGAACTGACGGAACAGTTGCGGCGCAGGCTGATCAACACCAAACCACGGAAGATCATTGACTGGCTGGTGAAAACCAATCGCGAAAGGCATGAGCGGTTTGGCGATTCTTCTTATCTTTTGGAACCAAATTTAAAGGAAGGACAGGGAGGACTGCGGGACTACCATACCATGTTCTGGATAGGACGGGTAAGGTCGGGCGTGCGGTCTGTTCGTGACCTTGAATACCATGGGTTCATTTCCCACGCTGAATGCAATCTCCTGTCCAGAGCGTTGAATTTTGTCTGGCATGTGCGCAATGAACTTCATCAGTTGGCTGGTCGCAAATGTGATCAGTTTCATCTGGAATATCAGACCCAGCTTGCCCAAGAGATGGGGTTTTCCGGGGACAAGGGACACTTGCCGGTCGAGAAGTTGCTTGGAGAACTGCACCGGCACATGGAGTTGATAAAGCAATGCCATCAGAACTTTATTTCTGAAACGGAGCAAGGCAGTCGTTTGCATGCCAAAAAGGGTGCAAGGATTGATGCAGGCAGACCTGGTCTTGCCATAGAGCGGGGAATGATCCAGTTTGTTTCATCTGAAGCCATAGTGCGCAGGCCACTGCTGCTGATGGAAATTTTTCTGGAAAGCGCATTGCGCAGAATCCCTCTTAGTGTTGAAGCCCAGAGGCTGGTGCGGGAATTCGGCGATTTGATTGAAAATAAATTGCGTGCTGACCGACAAGCCGTTGATATGTTTGAGCACCTTCTTGTAAGGCCTGTTGATGCCTTGTCGGCCTTGAACCAGATGCTGGTGACAGGTTTTCTGGAACGTTTTATTCCCCACTGGAGCCGGGTTGTTAACAGGATCCAGTTTGATCGTTACCACTTGTACCCTGTAGCCCGGCATCTGCTCCTTACGGTTCGGCTTTTGAAAGAGATTGGTATCAACGGTGAGCAATACGATGATTCCTTATGTCGCCATATATACAAAGAAGTAAAAAGTAAGCGGATCCTGTTTTGGGCGGCACTGTTGCATGATATCGGCAAGGCGGTGCCTTCCAAGGGACATGCCGAGCGTGGAGCAGTGTTTGCAAGGCAGATCCTGGAAGAAAAACAACTATCGGATGACGACATAGAGACCATATGCTTTCTTGTCAGGCACCATCTCTTACTGATGAAGATAGCCACACGCAGGGATATTACTGAAGAAGAAACCGCCGTGGCCTGTGCTCGGGTGGTGCGCTCGGCTGATCGGCTGAAGATGCTCTATTTGCTTAGCGTGGCTGATGCTATGGCAACCGGGCCGAAGGCCTGGAACGAGTGGACGGCCAGCCTTTTACGCGATTTGTTCTTAAGGGTGCGCAAGGTTCTCAATAAAAAAGAGCTTGTTTCCGACCGGGCTGAAAATGTTATTTCCCTGAAAAGGCAGGCGGTCCTTGATTTGCAGTCAACTCCGCAAGGCAGGAGAGATGTCGAAAAATTGCTGCCCGACCTGTCCAGACGGTACCTGCTTTCCTGCTCAGCCACCGAGATCAATCAGCATATTCAGCTCTACCGCCAGTTGGGGGACAGGCAGTTTGTGTGGCAGGTGTCAGGTTCCGGTTCATTAGTGGATACCCGGGTTGTGACCGTTTGTGCCCACGATCGGCCGGGGCTTTTGTCTAAGATTGCCGGTGTTTTTACTCTTAACAACGTGGATATAATGCACGTCCGGATTTTTACCTGGCACAACCGGGTCGCACTGGATGTTTTCGAGGTTGAAGCTCCGCCGGACAGGGTTTTCGAGAAGCAGCGCTGGGACAAAGTCTACCTGCAGTTGGAAGAAGTTCTTGCAGGAAAGATCGATATCGCAGATAAACTTGCAAAGTTTCGGCATGATTTCAAAAGGCCGGCAACCGCTGGCAAACACCGGCCACAAAAAGTTAAGGTAGACAATACCAGTTCAAGCTTCTTTACCATTGTAGAAGTTACGGCCTGGGATTACCCGGGGCTGCTGTTCAATATCACCAATGCCCTTTACCGGTGCGGGCTGGACATATGGGTGGCCAAGATAGCAACCAGGGTAGACCAGGTAGTCGATGTTTTTTATGTGCGCAGCATAGAAGGTGAAAAAGTGGATCAGCCGGACATGGAAGAGCAGATTCACAATGCAGTAGTGGATGTGCTTCTGTAAAAACCCAGTACAAAGATAACAGGCGGTTATTCATTATCAATATCGATGGAGGAAGAAATGAAGAAAATAGAAGCAATCATCAAGCCTTTCAAGCTGGATGATGTAAAAGAGGCCCTGAACGAGATAGGAGTCCAGGGCATGACCATTACCGAAGTAAAAGGTTACGGTCGCCAGAAGGGGCACAAGGAAATCTACAGGGGGGCTGAATACGTGGTTGATTTCATTCCCAAGGTAAAAATTGAAATTATCGTCCAGGCTGACTGGTCCCAGAAGGTTGTAGATACAATACTGAAGGCTGCCTATACCGGCAAAGTGGGAGATGGGAAGATTTTTGTAACCCCCATCGAGGAAGTAATCAGGGTCAGGACAGGGGAGACAGGTGAAAACGCTATTTAGTCTTCTGTCCATAGACGAAAACGAACAGATTTTATTTTGCGAAGTATTTATCAAAATCATTTAATCAATAAAGGAGAGAAATTATGACCCCGAAAGAAGTGCTGGATTTTTCGAAGGAAAAGGGAATCAAGATTGTTGATTTACGCTTCATGGATTTTCCTGGTCTCTGGCAGCATTTTTCCGTTCCCGTAAGTGAGTTGGACGAAGGCAGCTTTGAAGACGGTTTCGGTTTTGACGGCTCCAGTATCCGAGGATGGCAACCGATCAACGCCAGCGATATGCTGGTAATTCCGGATCCGGACACTGCCAATATCGATCCATTTTATAAGGACCCGACCCTTGTACTGATTTGTAATATCGTAGATCCAGTGACCAGGGAGCCTTACAGCCGCGATCCCCGCCACATTGCCAAAAAGGCCGAAGCATACCTGAAGGGCAGCGGGATAGGAGATACGGCCTTCATTGGTCCGGAAGCAGAATTTTTTATTTTTGATGATATTCGTTTCGAGTCTGGTCGTAACATGGCGTTTTACGAAATTGATTCAATCGAGGGGATCTGGAATACAGGGCGGGATGAAGAGCCGAACCAGGGATACAAACCGCGACACAAGGAAGGATATTTCCCTGTTCCGCCCATGGACAAGTTCCAGGATTTGCGCAGCGAGATGCTGCTTACCCTTGAATCCCTCGGAATCGATATCGAAGCCCAGCACCATGAAGTGGCGACCGCCGGTCAGGCAGAGATAGACATGCGTTTTAAGCCTCTGCTCCAAATGGCGGACCAGCTGATGTGGTTCAAGTATGTCCTGAAAAATGTGGCCTATCGTTATGGACATACGGTGACTTTCATGCCCAAGCCGCTTTTTGAGGACAACGGCACCGGAATGCACACCCACTTGAGTATTTGGAAAGACGGACAGCCCACATTTGCCGGTGACCAGTACGCCGGCCTGTCCCAGGAGGCGTTGTATGCCATCGGCGGAATCCTGAAACATGCCCGTGCCTTGTGCGCTTTTACAAACCCGACAACCAATTCCTACAAGCGACTGGTGCCTGGTTTCGAAGCTCCGGTCAACCTTGCCTACTCCAGCCGCAACCGCAGCGCGGCTGTCCGGATTCCCATGTATTCCACATCACCGAAGGCCAAAAGGATAGAATTCCGGACGCCGGATCCGTCCTGCAACGGATACCTCGCGTTTTCAGCCATGCTGATGGCGGCCTTAGACGGGATAGAGAACAAGATCGATCCAGGTGACCCTCTCGACAAGGACATCTATGGCCTGCCGCCAGAAGAACTCGCCCAGATTCCTTCGGCGCCGGGATCGCTTGATGAAGCCCTGGAAGCCTTGAAAGAAGACAGCCAGTTCCTGCTTAAAGGAGATGTCTTTACTGCCGATGCTATTGACATGTGGATTGACTACAAGATAGAAAATGAGATTAACCCGGTTAAATTGCGGCCGCACCCGCACGAGTTTTTCCTTTACTACGATATTTGATGCAACCGGAAAATATTGCCATACAGCTTCATTGTCTTCCATGGCCCGGTTAAGAAGAGCGAAAATAAAAAGCCTGATAGCCGAAGGTTGACAATTTTACGAAGTGGCAATTGAGTAACAAAAAGTGACGGACTGTTAGGGATATTATTAAATAAAGTACTTGACAGTTTCTTTGCCCATGGATATGGTGCCTGGAAATTTCAGGGAGGATCAAAAAGTGTTTTTAACCAATCGGCAGGCAGACTTTTATTTTTGGTATTTTTTTTACCGGCCCGGTCTGCCTCGGTGCTGGTCTTTTTGATCCGCAAATGAACATACAAAGCCGTGGGCAGACCAAGTCTCCCGCGGCTTTTTGCTTTTCAAGGCCGCTGGGAGCGCCCCCTGCGGCCTTGTTGTTTGAGAAGAACGTGAAACTTTCGAGGAGGCGCAAAATGACATTCTTGGGCAAACAGATTCGGATGGAGCGGATAATGGACCGTAATACCGGTCGGACTGTGATTGTTCCCATGGACCATGGGGTTTCCGTGGGACCCATTGCAGGGCTGGAAGACATTCGTTCCGCCGTGGTCAGGGTGGCTGCAGGTGGTGCCAATGCTGTTGTTGAGCACAAGGGCATGATTGGGGCCGGGCACCGGGGGGGAGGACGGGATATAGGCCTTATCGTTCATCTTTCAGCTTCGACCAGCCTGGCGGTTCATCCCCACGCAAAGACCCTTGTCTGTAGTGTGGAAGAGGCTATCAAGCTGGGAGCCGACGCGGTATCCATCCATGTTAACCTGGGCAATGGCCACGAATACAGGATGCTCGCCGATTTCGGCGAGGTGGCCGATCGGGCGCGTCAGTGGGGCATGCCTTTGCTGGCCATGATATATCCCCGGGGAGAAATGATTGCGGATGAATACTCGGTTGAAGTGGTCAAGCATGCCGCCCGGGTGGGAGCCGAGTTGGGGGCTGACCTGGTGAAAGTTTCTTATACCGGCAGTCCGGAAACTTTTCGGCAGGTCGTTACCGGCTGCAGCGTGCCGGTAGTAATTGCCGGTGGGCCGAAAATGGATTCGGAACGGGATATCCTGGAAATGGTTAAGGGCGCCGTGGATGCGGGCGCTGCCGGTGTTTCGATCGGTCGCAACGTTTTTCAACACTGCAATCCAGCTGCCATGGTCAAGGCTATGGTGGCTATAGTTCATCATGGACTGGGTGTTGAAGAAGCCCTGGCTGTGCTGACCCAGGAAGCGGAGGCAATGCAATGCGTCAACTTTGGGTAAAAGCCGACCCCTGGAACAAGGATCTGGTCACAACTGCCCTGGAAGGTGGGGCTGACGCGGTATGGGTTCCTGAGGGTTATGCAGATAAGGTCAGGGCCCTGGGTAAAATCACCGTTATTTGCCGGGAAGGCGACTTGTGCCCGGGTGTCGATATCGTTCAATGTACAGTAAAAGGCGTTGAGGACGAACAGCGGGTACTGGAGTTGGGCAAAAACGCTCTGGTGGTCCTTGATTGTCCGGACTGGACCGTCATTCCACTTGAAAACCTGGTTGCCAGGGGAGCCGACGTGGTGGTCAGGGTCGGTTCCCTGGAACAAGCCCGTACCGCGTCCGGAATTCTTGAAAAGGGAGTTGAACGGATAATGCTGGAAATCGATGAGCCTGTGCGGCTGAAACAGGCACTGGCAGCCCTGCGCCTTGAAGGTGAGCGGGTCGTTCTGGAAAAAGCCACGGTTTGCGAAATCAGGCCTGTGGGCATGGGTGACCGGGTTTGCGTTGATACCTGCAGTGCCATGCAGCCGGGCCAGGGAATGCTGGTGGGCAACAGCAGCCAGGCGCTTTTCCTGATCCACGCCGAATCTCTGGAAAATCCGTACGTGGCGGCCAGGCCCTTCAGGGTCAATGCCGGTCCGGTTCACGCCTATACCAGGGTTACAGGGGCAAGGACACGTTACCTGTCCGAGCTTGAATCCGGAGACCCGGTGATCATTGTTGACTACCAGGGCAACGCCGGGCAGGCGGTAGTAGGCCGGCTGAAGATAGAAAAAAGGCCC
>JALVQM010000196.1 GCA_027025615.1 Desulfobacteraceae bacterium
GAAAGACAGAGCAGCCAAGCCAAGCATTACGATTGTTGCCCCTGTGGCGGCTTGCGCCCAACCATTTGATGCGGATATGGCTTCTAGTCCGTACACTTTTCACCTCGCTATCCGGCCGGCTGTTAAAAATCCGGCACAAGATATTGAAAAAATACTAACAAGCCGTTGCTAAACGGTATCCAACAAATAAAGATTCTTTTTCGAACACACTTTGCCGGGATTGTCAACAAGCTATTTTTACTAAAATTAAACTCTGTTGGAGAAAAATACTAATGTTTTGATATTATAACGTTTGTGGTGACAGCTTTAGATCCGGATTTTCATGGAAATTTTAAAACAGAGCAGAATCGCAAATTAACGCATGTCTAAGAACGCAATAATTTTTTCCGCATCGAAAGACTAATTATAAATTATGCGAATAGATTCGCCAATAGAAATAAACAATGGTACAGCGCTCTCGATGTGGCCGGGCCCAACAGGGGTATGGGCCTTTGCGGCTTACATATTAATTGCTCTATTTATAAATTTTATGCCTGGCTCAAAAGACAACGCTTCGTTTATTTTTATCCTTGTCTGTACGTTTTGTACAGGCATCATTCTTGACCATGACGATAATTCCCTTTATATACTCCGTATCTTTCGCGGTGTTTCATGTTAAAAGTTTTGTTGTTTGGAATACTGGTCGGAGTAAAAAATAAAAGGAGAAATTTATGCGATTTTTCAGACTGTTAGGGATTTCGATCATCGTTCTATTGATGGCGGCCCAAGTTTCCTTGGCCAAAGATAAAAATTTGAAGGCCGGTTTTATCTATGTGGGCCCGGTAGGTGACTACGGCTGGTCACATGCGCATGATTTGGGGCGCAGGTATGCTGAAAAAAAATTGCCGTGGCTCAAGACTATTTATATCGAGTCGGTGGCTGAAGCCGATGCTAAGCGCATAATCAATCGTTTCGTCCAGGAACAGAAATGTGACGTGGTTTTTACAACAAGCTTTGGATACATGCAGGACACCTTGGATGCCGGGCGGAAATATCCTGACACTGTTTTTATGCATTGTTCGGGATTTAAACAGGCTAAAAACGTCGGCACCTATTTTGTAGATCTTTACCAGGTTTATTATCTTAACGGATTGATGGCCGGGGCTTTAACCAAAACTAACAAGATTGGATATGTTGCCGCTTTTCCCATTCCGGAAGTAGTGCGTCATATTGATGCCTTTGCCCTGGGAATAAAGGCCGTTAACCCCAAGGCCAAAGTTCATGTAAAATGGATTTATGCATGGTATGGACCGGACAAGGCGCGCGAGGCTGCCGAAGCCTTGATAGCCGAAGGCTGTGATGCCCTGGCTTTTACGGAAGACACACCGTCAGTCATTGAAGTGGGTCAGGAACATACAAAGAAAGGTAAACAAATATACACATTCAGCCACTATAGCCCCATGCAGCCCTATGGCAAGGATTCTGTGGTTTCCGGACAGCTGGTTGACTGGGGTGGTTTATATGTTTCAATTTTAACAGAAGTTTACGAAAATAAATGGACCAACAAAGACCGGTGGTGGCTGATTGGACAGGGAGCCGCAATTTTAGGTGGCAATTTCAATGAGCCTGTAAATAAAAAGTTTGTCACCGGGTTGAAACAGGCCAAAGTAAACGCGCCCGACATGGGCAAGGTGTCGGTATACGATTTGGTGATGAAACGCTATAAACAGATGAAAAAAAATCCAGCCGCTTTTGAACCCTTCAGCGGGCCGATTTACGATAACACCGGTAAACTCAAAATTGCCAAAGGCAAAAAAGCGTCGAAAAGCGATTTGCTGAGCATAATGTATTACGTCGATAATGTTGAAGGAAAAATTCCCCACTGATTTTGCCAGGTTATGCATTAAACGGGGAGCCTGTCAACGGCAGCTCCCCATATTTGTTTGATTTGTCCTATAACGGTTTCTACAGGTTACACAATTGAAGAAAGCTTAACTAGTCATGCCTTCAAGCAATGTGCGGCATCCCATTGTCCGACAACTTGAAATGATAAATATTACCAAATCATTTCAGGGGGTCGTGGTAAATGACAATGTGAATCTGGAGCTGTCGTCCGGGTGTATTTTGGGACTGTTGGGTGAAAACGGGGCCGGCAAAACCACTTTGATGAATATCCTCTATGGATTGTACCAGCCTGACGCTGGTTCCATATGTATTAATTCGCAACCTGTACGGATTAAATCTCCAACTCATGCCATGAATCTTGGCATAGGTATGGTTCATCAGCATTTCATGTTGATTGGAAACCACACCGTGGCTGAAAATATTGCCTTGGCTTACACCGAGACCCCCTTTTTCTTTCCCCAGACAGAGATTAGAGGCAAGATCAAGACCCTGGCAGAAAGCTTTAATTTTGAGGTGGACCCTGACAGGGAGATCTGGCAGCTTTCGGCGGGTGAACAACAGAGGGTGGAAATCATAAAGGCCATGATCAACGGCACCTCGGTGCTAATTCTGGACGAGCCCACCTCGGTTCTGACCCCCCAGGAAACCAGGGACCTGTTCAGGATGCTGCGAAGAATGAAAAAAAAGAAGCATGCGGTTATACTTATAAGCCATAAGCTTGAGGAAATATTGGATATTTGCGATGAAGTCCTGGTTCTGCGAAAAGGCCGCGTAGCAGGCAGGACCAACCTAGACCAGGTGGAAAAACGCGATCTGGCAAGAATGATGGTGGGGCGCGAAGTTGCCTTTTCGGTAAACCGGCAGCCGATTGCTCACAAGGAAATTGTATTGAATGTAGAGAAGCTCAAGGTTTTCAATGATAAGGGCCTTACAGCCGTTGATGGCGTTTCATTTCAGGTTTTCAGAAATGAAATTTTTGGGATTGCCGGTGTTTCCGGCAATGGTCAGAAAGAGCTAATAGAGGCTATAACCGGGCTTCGCCCGGTAGAGTCAGGATCATTGAAGATAAATGGAGTCGAAATTACGAACCTGGACCCGAAAACTATTTTCAACCATGGAGTGGCCCATGTCCCGGAAGAGAGGATAAAATTCGGAATAGCACCCGGTTTGTGTCTATATGATAATTGTATTTTAAAACAACATCATCTTGCCAAATTTAATAAACCGCCTTTTTTAGCCTATGGCCGGATCAAAGAACATGCCAGAGACCTGGTTTCTAAATTCCAGGTCAAAACTCCTTCTCTCGATATAGCCACCGGCCATCTATCCGGTGGTAATATCCAAAAGCTTATTATCGGCCGTGAAATAAGCGAAAAACCAGCGCTCCTGGTGGCTTCCCACCCCACCCATGGCCTTGATGTGGGGGCAACTGAGTACCTTAGACATCAGTTACTGGATATTCGCCAAGAAGGGGGATCAGTGCTGTTGGTTTCAGAAGACCTTGATGAAATCATGGAGCTGTGCGACCGGGTAGCGGTAATGTTTCAGGGAAACTTGATGGGCATAGTTGATCCTGACGTTTCCCGCAAAGAAGATATTGGTTTAATGATGGCCGGAACCCCAGCCGTATCCAAGGAGCCAGGTTGATGTTGAAAATCTCGGTTTCCCCCCGAACTGAGCTTTCGCCGATTTCCGCAACGGCAAATTTGCTTGGTTCTCTGATTACGGGCCTTGCGGCAATAAGCCTGGTGTTCATTTTTTATAAAGTCAGCCCCATTGAAGCCTTTGCCAGTATCTTTACCGGTTCATTTGGCAGTTTATATGGAATTCGCGAAACCATAACCAAGGCAATTCCTCTGGTTTTGATCGCTTCTGGCCTGGCCCTGGCTTTTCGGGCCAAGTTCTGGAATATAGGGGCTGAAAGTCAGCTACTCATGGGAGCTATTTTTAGCACCTGGGTTGGACTGAATCTGGGCGAACAGTTACCTTCTTATATTATTGTGCCGCTTATTTTTTTGGCCGGGATGATAGGAGGAGGAATCTGGGGAGTCATACCGGCCATTTTAAAATACAGATTTTCTATCAATGAAGTCATATCAACACTGATGATGAATTACATTTGTGCGGAGTTTACTACCCTGCTGGTAGTTGGCCCGTGGAAGGGTAAAACAAAATTCGGTTTTCCCTATACAGATGATTTGCCTCCGTCAGCTACCCTTGGCCTGTTGCCGCAAAGCAGCATTCATTATGCTACCCTGATTGTAGCCCTTTGTGTGGTGATTTTTCTGGGGGTTCTTGTTTTCAAAACCCGTTTTGGTTACGAATTGCGCGTGATTGGGGAAAACCCCGATGCAGCCAGATACGCGGGAATAGATTTCCTGCGCACCACTTTGGTGGTTATGGCCATCAGCGGAGCTGCTGCCGGCCTGGCAGGTGCCGGTGAAATTGCCGGGGTCCATCACCACCTTAGTTATCCTGATGCGATTTCTTCCGGTTATGGTTATACAGCCATTATTGTCGCCTGGCTGGCAAAGTTGAATCCATTTTATGTTGTTGTTTCCGGGATATTTTTTGCCGGTATTCTGGTGGGAGGTGATGCTATCCAGATTTCCATGGGCCTTCCCGGGGCAACGGTAAACGTATTCAACGGGATTTTGCTGCTTTTTTTGATAATGGGGGATTATTTTAGCAGAAACAAGATCAAGCTGACATGGAGCTCAGAGGAGGCTGCACATTGATTATCTTTTCTACGTTCCAATATGACTTGGGTTCCTGCGTATATGTTGAGGTTGCGTTATGGAAGAGATCCTGACCTCCGTTGCCCAGCGCACACTGGTTGCAGGCACTCCCCTGCTATTGGGAACCATTGGTGAGGTGATTTGCGAGCGCTCCGGTATTTTAAATCTGGGCGTTGAAGGGGTGATGTCGCTTGGTGCCGTCACAGCTTTCATCGTCACTTTCAACACTCACAGTCTTTGGATGGGAGTGGCTGCTGCGGCAATTGCCGGCATGTTGTTTTGTCTGCTGCATGCCCTGGCCTCAATTACGCTTCAGGCCAACCAAGTGGTATCTGGTCTGGCCCTGACCATGCTGGGGCTTGGTATATCCGGTTTGGCCGGAAAGCCTTATGTAGGCAGGCCTCTGGCGGCAAAAATGACACCCGTGGCCCTGCCGTTTTTGTCAAAGATCCCTTTGCTTGGACCGATTTTGTTTGTTCAAAGCCCGTTTTTTTACCTAGGTATTTTTCTTGCGCTGTTCGCCTGGTTTTTATTGAAATATACCCGCCTGGGAATAAAAATCAGGTCGGCCGGGGAAAATCCTACAGCCACCGAGGCCCAGGGCATAAATGTCAACCGGCTTCGTTACTGGTGTGTGGTTACCGGTGGTGCTTTTTACGGTCTGGCTGGTGCAAACCTTTCGATTTCATATTCCAAGTCCTGGATTGAGGGCATGACAGCCGGCCGTGGCTGGATAGTAATTGCCCTGACCATTTTCGCCCTCTGGAATCCTCTGCGAGCTATACTGGGAGCTTTTTTGTTTGGCGGGATTTTTGTTCTCCAATACCTGCTGCAGCCACTTGGTATTTCACCTAATTTTCTGTCCATGTTACCTTATCTGGCAACTTTGCTTGTTCTTTTGCTGGGCGGTCTGAAAGACAAACGACGG
>JALVQM010000197.1 GCA_027025615.1 Desulfobacteraceae bacterium
CGCTTGATGTCGGTGATCCACTTGAACTTGTAGTCTTCAAGTCTGCGCCCGGCCTGTCCGGCCTTCAAATCTTCAAGCAGGCTCTGGTGCTTGCGTTCCTGGTCTGCGAATTCTTCAAGCATCTGCCGTTTTCCGGAAAACTTTTCCTCTCTACAGAGGCTCAGGTAGAATTCTACGGCTTCTTTTTCTTTTTCGATTGCAAAGTCGATGATTTCGTTGATGTCCTTGAAGTTCATCCCTGGATCCTTTCTGCGGCTTGACCCGCCTGGGAGAATTGTCCTGAAGCCCGAGTCGGTTTGCCCGCCGGGTTGCACTTGCCCTTGTCTATAGATAATAGTGATTTGACCGTCCAAGTCAACCTCAAGCCGGGTATATCGGCCTGGGGGACTGAAAGCCGGGAAATTCCAGGCACGGGACTTTTCAACCCGGATTATGCACTTCAAATGCCTACAATAAGCAATTACATCGAATTATTATATAGTCAGCATGTATTTGTTCCCTGCCGTGCCTTCACCCGAAAGGTGAAGTTCCATCCGTGATAAATCCTCAGGCATTTGAAGCCGCAAGGGGCTTGTGATTTTACCGAATCTGCTTTGTTGGAGGGCAGTTGAAGTACTAGAGCAGGTCTGCCTGCCCTCCGCCTCGCATCTTCGCCAAACTCGCCAGCTGCAAAATCCGGGTTCAACGTGGTGAATAATTTGCTGAAATATGAGAATAATCTCATAAAAATCCTGGGCCACCTGTCCCGTGTCCGGTCAGCAGGTACCCGAATTTTATTGACAACTTAGGTTACAGTATATAGAGAAAAAATTTGGTTCAAATTCAGAATTCGTCAGCTTTAAATCTGTCATCAACGTGTCTGGCACTACGCATGACAATTGGCCCTTTTTAGACAGGAGATTGACAATGGCAAATGATGTAATCGGTTCTGTCATGGTTGTGGGTGGCGGAATTGCCGGGATGCAGGCGGCCCTTGATCTGGCCAATTCCGGCTATTACGTTTATCTGGTTGAAAAATCACCTTCCATCGGCGGAGTCATGGCCCAGTTGGACAAGACCTTTCCCACCAATGACTGTGCCATGTGAATCATCTCGCCCGTACTGGTCGAGGTCGGCCGGCATTTGAATATTGAATTGATAACTTACTCGGACATCGAGGCGGTTGAGGGCAAACCCGGGAAATTTCGGGTCAAGGTCAGAAAACGAGCCCGCAGCATCGACATGGATCTGTGCACCGGCTGTGGCGCCTGTGTCGAAAACTGTCCCGTGGTCCAGACTACCGTAGCTTGATTTCCACCCCAATCCCGTTATCGTATCTATTTTGGGGAATCAAGCAGAGCCCTATTTATCTATAATTTTGATAGTCAGTGGGAGAATGGCAAATGAACCAGGCATCTGCGACTCAAACCCGGCAAGATGCAGAGATAGACTTCAGGGAACTTGATGATATCATCGAGGATCAATACGGAAATGACAAAGAAAACCTGATTATGATTTTGCAGGCCATTCAGAGGCGCTATAATTATTTGCCCCAACCCGCCCTTACTTACTTGGCAGCAAAAATAAAGGTGCCGGTCAGCAAGATATACGGTGTGGCCACTTTCTATGCCACTTTCAGCCTTGAGCCAAGGGGGCGGAATATAGTTTCGATCTGTCTTGGTACTGCCTGCCATGTTCGTGGAGGTGACAGAGTGCGTGAGCGGATAACCGAAGCTCTCAATATAAAAGATGGGGAGACTACTCCAGACGGCAGGTACACCTTGGAAACCGTGCGTTGCATCGGCTGCTGTTCCCTTGGACCGGTGGTCAAGATCAACGAGGATATGTACGGTCGAATCGGTTCTGATGAAGTAGAAAAGGTTTTGAATAAATACGAATAATCGCAAGAGCGAGGCATAGACAATGAAAATCGAGTCTATCCAGGACTTGGAAAAAATCAGGCAGCAGTACTCTTCTTCGCTTTATAACCCCGGTGTTCTTAAAGTTAATGTGGGAATGGCTTCCTGCGGCATTGCCGCCGGAGCCCAGGCTGTTTTCGACAAGGCCGTTGAAACCTTTAAGGATGACAAGACTGTTCAGATATGCCAGACCGGCTGTATTGGTTTTTGTGAAGTCGAACCATTGGTGGAAATCCTGGCTGCTGACAAGCCGAGGGTTATGTACAAGAATATTACCGAAGACAAGATACTGGATGCCATAGATGATTATCGAAACGGTATCTCCCGTAAAAAATGGGTGCTTGGACAACTCCGGGATCCCAGGTGTCTGCTTGAAGATGATGTCGACAACCCGGTTGACAAGATAGAACCATATGAAGGCATTCCTTTTTTGGAAGATGTGCCCTTTTACAAAAATCAACTTAAAATAGCCTTGCGCAATTGCGGGTATATCGATCCTGATTCGATTGAAGAATATATCGCCCGCAAGGGTTATTTTGCTTTTCTGGATGCGCTCGACAATAAAGAACCGGGCCAGATTATCGATATAATCAAGGCCTCCGGCTTGCGGGGCAGGGGAGGTGGTGGTTTCCCCACCGGTATCAAGTGGGCCACTTGCGCCAAGCATGAAGGGGAGCGTTATATTATCTGCAATGCCGACGAGGGTGACCCCGGGGCATACATGGACCGCAGCATCCTGGAAGGCGATCCTCACAGCGTTCTTGAAGGCATGCTGATCGCGGCTCTGGCCATAGGTTCACGGCAGGGGTTCATTTACGTGCGCAACGAGTATCCCCTTGCAGTAAAGCGCCTGGTCACCGCCATCAAGCAGGCCGAGAGTTTTGGCCTCCTGGGAGACAACATTGCCGGCAGCGGTTTTTCTTTCAATATAAAGATTTCCACCGGTGCCGGTGCTTTTGTCTGCGGCGAGTCCACGGCCCTTATGGCATCCCTGGAAGGACAGGTCGGACGGCCACGGGCCAAGTATGTACACACGGTTGAAAAAGGCTTCCGCAACAGTCCTTCCAACCTGAACAACGTTGAAACTTACGCCAACGTACCCGCCATTATGCTCAAAGGGGCCGAATGGTATGCAGGCCTTGGAACTGAGCACAGCAAGGGAACCAAGGTGTTTTCGCTGGTGGGCAAGGTGAAGAACACCGGTCTGGTGGAAGTCCCGATGGGTCTGTCCTTAAGAGATATAGTATTCAGTATCGGCGGGGGAGTTCCCAAGAAGAAAAAATTCAAGGCCGTCCAGACTGGCGGGCCTTCGGGGGGATGTATTCCTGAAAGGTACATGGATCTGCCTGTCGATTACCAGAGACTGGCCGAAGTCGGTTCCATCATGGGCTCAGGTGGCATGATCGTAATGGACCAGGATACCTGCATGGTGGATGTGGCCCGTTATTTCCTCGATTTTCTGAAAGAAGAATCCTGCGGTCAGTGCAATCCCTGCCGGGAAGGAATAAAACAGATGCTTGATATTCTTACCCGTATCTGCCAGGGAGAAGGCCGGCAAGGCGACATAGAATTGCTGGAAGAACTTGGCAGCATGGTGCAGAAGTTTTCTCTTTGCGGATTGGGAACTTCTGCTCCTAACCCGGTGTTGACTACCATCCTGTATTTCCGCCAGGAGTATGAGTCACATATCAGGGACAAGAAATGTCCGGCCGGGGTTTGCAAGAAGTTGTTTTATTACGAGATCGACAGTGAAGCCTGTACCGGCTGTCGTGTATGCGCCCGCAAGTGCCCGCAGGAGGCCATAAGCGGGGAAAAGAAAAAAGCCCATCTTATTGACCAGGAAAAATGTATCAAATGTGGCATTTGCTACGATTCCTGCAAATTTAATGCGATTGCCATTCGATAAGCACAGGGGATTGCGATGATTACTTTCAAGTTAAACGGTAAGAAAGTCCAGGGGGAAGAAGGGCAATATATTCTTCAGGTGGCTGAAAAATATGGAGTCGATATTCCGACCCTCTGTCACCATAAGGCCTTGGAGCCGGCCGGTATGTGCCGTTTGTGTACTGTGGAATTGTTTGACGGCCGCCGCAGCCGCTTCGTAACGGCCTGTAATTATCCTATTTGGGAGGGCATGGAAGTCCAGACCGATTCCGAGGCGGTGCATCAGGGCCGCAAACTGATCGTCGAGTTGTTATTGGCCCGTTGCCCGGAAGTGCCTCTTCTGCAGAAACTTGCCAACCAATACGGGATCGAGAAACCGAGATTCAAGACCGAAGATGATACCTGTATTCTTTGCGGGTTATGCGTTCGGATGTGCGAAAAAATGGGCAATAGCGCCATTGCCCTGACCGGTCGTGGTGTAGAGATGAAAGTCGATACGCCCTTCCACATCCAGACCGATATTTGTATGGCCTGTGGCGCTTGTGCTTCTGTATGCCCTACCGGTCACATCACTCTAGAAAAAATCAGGCAGGAGATTACCAGGAAACAGAATGTAGGCCTGATTCCTTCCGAATACGATATTGGACTTGCAGGCCGCAAGCCGGTTTATGTTCCTTATGCCCAGGCGGTTCCCAATACTCCTGCAATAGATCGTGACACCTGTATGCATTTCAAAACCGGCGGTTGCAAGGTGTGCACCGAGTTTTGCGGGGTCAACGCCATCAACCACGACCAGGAAGACGAGATCGAAGAACTGGAGGTGGGATCAGTCATCCTGGCACCCGGTTTCAAGCCTTTTGATCCATCCCGGTTCGATACATACAACTATGCCAAGCATCCCAACGTGATTACTTCCATGGAAATGGAGCGCATTCTGTCGGCCTCCGGCCCCACCGGCGGGCACCTGGTGAGGCTGTCTGATCACAAGGAGCCCAAAAAGATCGCCTGGTTCCAGTGTGTAGGTTCGCGGGATCTTAACCGTTGTGACAACTCCTACTGTTCTTCGGTTTGCTGCATGTACGCTATCAAGGAGGCGGTGATCGCCAAGGAGCATGCAGGCGATGAACTTGATTGTGCCATCTTCTTCATGGACATGCGGACTCATGGCAAGGATTTTGAGCGTTTTTACAACAACGCCCAGGAAAAAGGAGTACGTTTTGTTCGCAGCCGGGTTCACTCCATAGATCCAATCCACGGAAAAGATGAATTGTCGATACGCTATGTAACCGAGGAAGGTGCGATCGAGACCGAAGTTTTTGACATGATCGTTCTTTCCATCGGCCTGGAAGTATCTCCCGAAGTAGTGGCCCTGGCTGACAAGCTGGGTATCGAGCTTACGGCGGGCAATTTCTGTAAAACTACTGCTTTTGAACCGGTTGAAACTTCCCGGAAAGGAATTTTTGTCTGTGGCGCTTTCCAGGGGCCTAAAGATATTCCCCAGTCGGTTATCGACTCCAGTGCCGCCGCCGCGTCGGCTGGCGAAATCCTGGCCGAGGCGCGTGATACGTGCACCAAGCAGCCTGAGGTGGTGCCGGAAACCAACGTAATTGGTGAAAGACCGCGCATTGGTGTGTTTGTGTGTCGTTGCGGAATCAACATTGCCGGAGTGGTCGATGTGCCTGCGGTGCGCGATTACGCTGCTTCTCTTCCCTATGTGGAATACGTGACCGATAATCTTTATTCGTGTTCCCAGGACACCCAGGAAGTCATGACCCAGATAATCAGGGACAAGAAGCTCAACCGGGTGGTGGTGGCCGCCTGTACTCCCAAGACCCACGAACCGTTGTTCCAGGAAACCCTTACCAATGCCGGCCTGAACAAATACCTGTTTGAAATGTGCAATATCCGCAACCAGGATTCATGGGTCCACAAGAACAACCCTGAACTTGCCACGGAAAAGGCCAAGGACCTGGTTAGAATGGCTGTCTCCAAAGTGGCCCTGATGCAGCCCCTGGAGGAGGCCGAACTGGAAATCAAGCAGGTTGCCATGGTCATAGGTGGCGGAATTGCCGGTATGGCGGCTGCCCGCAGTCTTGCAATGCAGGGTTATGAGACACATATCGTTGAAAAAACCGAGTGCCTGGGCGGTCAAGCCAACCGTATATTCAAGACCGCCGACGGTCAATTGGTGGCCGAAAGCTTGGCTGGTCTGGTAAAAGATGTTGAAGATAATTCCTTGATTCATGTCCACCTGAATTCTGAAATAAAGCAAGTGGAAGGTTTCGTGGGCAATTTCAAGACCGAAATTGAAAAAGAAGGGCAAAAGCAGGAACTTGAACACGGAGTTGCCATTATCGCCACAGGTGGGGCACCCTTGTATACCAAAGAGTACTGTTACGGAGATGACCCCCGGATTCTTTCCAGCCTGGAGCTGGATGAAAAGCTCATCCAGGATGATCCCGGTTTGAAAAAAATCGAGACGGCGGTTTTTATCCAATGTGTGGGTTCAAGGGATGACCAGAGACCGTATTGTTCCCGCGTATGCTGTACCCATTCAATCGAAAATGCCCTTGAACTCAAACGCCTCAACCCCGATGCCAGTGTATATATCCTTTACCGCGATATCCGGACCTATGGCGAAAGAGAATATCTTTACAGGCAGGCCCGGGAAAATGGGATCATTTTTATCCGTTACAAGCTGGCTGAAAAACCGGAAGTCAGAACAGAAGACAATGGAATAATCATTAAGGTTACCGATCATGTACTCCAGCAGCCGGTGGAGATCAGGGCTGATTTGCTTACCTTGGCAACTGCCGTTGTTCCCAACAAAGACGAAGCCCTGGCCCAGTTTTTCAAGGTGCCGCTCAACGATGACGGATTTTTCGTTGAAAAGCATGCCAAGCTGGGTCCCAGTGAATTTGCCACCGACGGTGTCTTTTTGTGCGGCCTGGCCCATTATCCCAAACCGATTGACGAGTCCATCGTCCAGGGGCGGGCGGCTGCTTCAAGGGCAATTACCCTGCTGGCCCGCGAAAAGATTCACACCAGCGGCCAGGTGGCCGAGACAGACCCCATGCTTTGCAGCAGTTGCGGGGTATGTATTTCCGTTTGCCCCTATTCGGCACCGTCGTTTATTCCCGAGGACGCGCGGATGTTCGCCGGCAAAGCCCAGATCAATCCGGTCCTTTGTAAAGGGTGTGGATTATGCGTGGCGTCGTGCCGTTCAGGCGCGATTCACTTGAAAGGTTTTGACAATGATCAGATCTTTGCCCAGATTTTTGCCGTCAACCAGGACTGATACGGTCCAAACAAAGGCAGTATCTGGTAACAGTTTGATATCAATTTCTTTTCCAATTGAGAAATGGAGACAAAGATGACAGAGTGGGAACCTAAAATCGTAAGCTTTCTTTGTAACTGGTGCAGTTACGGTGCCGCCGACCTTGCCGGTGTAAGTCGGATGGAGTATCCGCCCAACATTCGCGTTGTGCGTATTCCATGCACCGGCAGAATGAGCCCCAAGTTCGCCCTGGCAGCCCTGCGCGAGGGGGCAGATGCGGTCTGGGTATCCGGGTGACATCCCGGTGAATGCCATTACCTGGAAGGTAATTACTACGCTCGCCGCAAATTCTCCCTTTTCAAGAACCTGATGGAGTACATGGGGGTAGAGGCCGACCGGCTCCATTTTTCGTGGATATCTTCGGCCGAATCTACAAAGTTTGTCCAGGTGGTCTCCGAGATAACGGAAAAGGTCAAGGCCCTGGGGCCCAATACCCATTATGTAAAAAAAGAGGCCAAGGTAGCATAAAATGATTGCTTATACTGAAAAGGTAAGACAAATAGCCCGGCGCTTGCTGGATGAATGTACTGTTGACATGGTAATCGGGTTTCGCAAGGGATCCCAGCCCATGATGAATGAGCCGTGTGTTATCAAAAATGCGGCTGATGCAGACAAGCTGGTCTGGGATAGCAACTGCGGTATAAACCTGGCCAATTATTTGACCGACAGGCAGGAAAAAATTGCTGTTTTCGCCAAGGGATGCGACTCCCGCAATATTGTGACCCACATCGTTGAAAACAAGGTTGACAGAGACAAACTTGTAATCATCGGTGTGCCTTGCACAGGGATGATTGATAAACGCTTGATAGCATCCCGGGTAGATGGACAGATAGAAGCGGTTACCGAAGACAAGGAAAAGGTTGTCGTAACCAAGGCCGATGGCAGCAAGGCTGAGTTTGACCGCCAGGATGTTTTACAGGGAAATTGTGCCCTTTGCGTTCATCGCAATCCGGTTATTTACGACGAGTTGGTCGCTGACCTTGTTGAGGAACAGACCGATGTGGATCGGTGGGCCGATATCCGCGAAGTAGAGGAGATGGATATCGATAAAAGGAGGGAATTTTTCGAGGATTTGCTTGCTCCCTGCATTCGCTGTTATGCATGCCGCAATGCCTGTCCCCTTTGTTATTGCCCGACCTGTTTCGTGGATGAATCCAAACCCCAGTGGTTGGGAAAGGGCCAGGATCAACTCGATGTGCATACTTTCCATTTTCTGAGAGCGTTTCATTGTGCAGGACGTTGTACCGATTGCGGGGCTTGCCAGAGGGCCTGCCCGGTGGGCATAAATATGCGCCTGCTGACCAAGAAGTTGGAAAAAGACTGTTTCGAACTTTATCAGTGGGAAGCCGGCATGTCGCCGGATCAGCGGCCGGCAATGGATACTTACAAGCCGGATGATCCCCAGGATTTCATTAAGTAGTTGATTTTTGCTGCCGGCCCGGCTTTTGAGAGCTCAGAGCAGGAGACAAACGCCAGGGCGGCTAACAATAACGACGACAAAGGCGAAAGGCTTATGAAGGTCATCAACATCGATCAGGAACAATGGGCCAAAGGCATCGGCAACCTTGGCAGCAGTTATAGACTCATAGGGCCGGTGGAGGAAAAAGGTTTTCATAACTTTAAGATCCTTGCCCCGGGACAGTTGCCGGATACGGAATTTTCCAACAGCCGACTGTCTCCCAAGGAAGTGGTATTTCCCCAATCAGAAGACATGTTTGTCTATACCCTGGACAAATCTGCCGAAGACTGCGACATTCTCAAGGAAGCCCCCAAAGATTACTCACCCAGGGTTGTGCTGTGCATCAGGCCTTGTGATGCAAAGGCTGTCCAATTGGTCAAGCTGAACTTCGATACGCATGAATACAAAGATCCTTATTGGCTCCGGCTATATGAGAATACTGCTTTCGTGGGCTTGGCTTGCGATCAGCCATGCAGTACATGTTTCTGTACTTCTACCGGCTGCGGCCCATACAATGAAGAAGGTCTGGATGTACTTTTGAAAAAAGAAGGTTCCGGATTTAAGGCCAAGATCCTGACCGACAAAGGGCAGGATCTCATGGATGCAGCCGGCTGGGCCGATGCCGGTGACGACGGCGAAAGTTTCCAGGAAGCACGCCGGGCGGCCGAAGCCAGGATTGTATCTAAGGTCCGGACCGATCGCCTGAAAGAACTGGAAACCCTGGGCCTTCATGGTGCCGATTTCTGGGAAGACGTTTCGTTTGCCTGTATCAATTGTGGTACTTGTACCTATCTGTGCCCGACATGCTGGTGTTTCGACATCCAGGACGAAGTCCACGGCAAACACGGCAAACGGATGCGTAACTGGGACAGTTGTATGTTTCCCATCTTCACTGTTCATACTACAGGGCATAATCCACGCGGGACAAAACTCCAACGGGTTCGTCAGCGTTTTATGCACAAGTTGAAATATTTCGTCGACAAGTATGACCAGGGAATAATGTGTGTGGGCTGCGGCCGCTGTGTGCAACAGTGCCCGGTCAATATTGATATTCGCCGGGTGTGCGATCTGATGAACAGTTATGGTTCTGAAAACGCCTGCGCGGTGCAGGGATGACAAGGGGGGGATCGTGCAAAATCCGTACTTGCCTTATCCGGTTCGCATCGATGAAATCGTAGTCGAAACCGAGGATAAAAACCTGAAGACTTTCAAGCTGGTTTTCCTGAACGAGGAAGACGAGGGAAAATTCCAATATAAAGCCGGTCAGTTTGCCGAGCTTTCAATTGCAGGAAAGGGTGAAATACCGATCGGTATCGCCAGTTCCCCGGTGGAAAAAGGTTTTCTGAAATTCACTGTAAACAAGGCCGGAGTTGTCACAAGCCATCTGCATAGCATGAAGGAAGGTGACATCATGGGCGTAAGGGGACCTCTGGGTAACTGGTATCCGTGGGAAATGCTGGAAGGCAAAAACATTCTCATAGTGGGAGGTGGTTTTGCTTTCACAACCCTGCGTTCGTCGATTGTCTATATGCTCCATCCTGATAACCGTCCCAAGTTCGGAAATATTGATGTGGTTTACGGGGCCAGGACTCCCGGTATGCTGCTCTATAAAGATGAATTGATTGAGTGGGAGAAACGTGACGATATTAACATGCATATCACTGTGGATGCCACCGATGACCCGGACTGGAAATACAACGTGGGTTTTGTCCCCCCGATTACAGAGCAGAAAGCGCCCCAGGGTGATGAGAATACTTATGCCATTGTTTGTGGCCCCCCGATCATGATCAAGTTCACCCAGCCGGTTTTGGAAAAACTGGGATATGATCACGATCATATTATCATGTCACTGGAAAACCGGATGAAGTGCGGCATTGGAATGTGTGGGCGCTGTGGAATCGGCAAGGAGCTTGTTTGCAAAGACGGGCCGGTGTTTACTTTGGCAGATATCAATCGAACCCCCCGAGAATATTAGCCCGGATGGAAAACATATTTCTGTTTTTGGATTGCTATCATTGACGGGCCTGTTGGCGGGAGTTAAATCCGGTCGATGTGGATGCCCGTTCGGCGCCCTTTTTCGTGTTGACAATATTTGACATATCAGCTAATGAGTTAAACTTCAGCATTGTGGAATCATTGGCGGATGGAGGCCAAAAAGTACTAAAATAATGGTAAAGAAGGAGGTAATTTAAATGCCAACGGTTGAATTCGGTGGGAAGACTTTTACGGTTGACGAAGACGGGTTCATCGATGATTACGCCAACTGGTGCGAAGAGTGGGTCCAATACGTAAAAAGCCAGGAAGGTATCGAGGAACTCAACGAGGAGCATAAGAAAGTTATCCAGGTTTTGCGCGAGTACTATGAGAAAAACGGTATTGCTCCCATGGTGCGTGTATTGTCGAAGGTGACCGGTTTTAAACTGAAACATATCTATGAATTGTTCCCCTCTGGACCAGGTAAGGGAGCCTGCAAGATGGCTGGTTTGCCCAAGCCGACCGGTTGTGTCTAGTCAATAAAAAACAATTTGATCCGCATTATCTGTCAACCGGATCTTTCAGAATTGCAAAAAGGCTCCGAGGCTTTTGCCGCGGAGCCTTTTTTGCGTGGAATGTCATTACATTTTAGGCTAAAATAATAAAATACGATTTTTGCGAAATTCAGGAACTGAAATTTTAAAATTCCAGGTGTGTTCGCGGGCAACATCATCCGGGTTGGCGGTTGTCGTATTATTATTTAATGAAGGAAAGCGTGGTAAAAGAATTTTATCTTTAAATCCAGAAAGTTAAGCTTGCTTGAGCAAACCGTTTTTTCCACAGGGGACTTAACAAATGGAATCCATATCAGTTAAGACCAGGAAGCATAGTGAACTTGTCGATATCACCCATCAGGTAGAAGCAATTGTCACCCGCTCAGGGATCAAGGATGGTTTGTGCCTGCTCTATGTTCCTCATACCACGGCGGCTGTTACCATCAATGAAAGTGCCGATCCCACCGTAAGGGCTGACATTGCCATGATGCTGGAAAAGGTTATTCCGTGGGAAGCCGGTTACCGCCATCTGGAAGGCAACTCGGCTGCCCATATAAAGTCGACTTTGGTTGGTGCCTCAGAAATCATCATGATAGCTGATGGAAATCTGGTTCTTGGTACCTGGCAGGGAGTGTTTTTCTGTGAGTTTGACGGACCACGCAATCGAAAACTATATGTACGTTTGATTCCGTAAACCGGGGTAAGGTGGTACATGTCAGAGAATGCTGAATTGTTGGATGAGATCGACAAAGCGATTCTGAACCGGGTTCAATCTGACTTTCCCATTGATTCGAGGCCTTTCAAAGTTATCGCCGAGGAACTCGGTCTCGAAGAGAATCAGGTTATTGAGCGATTGCGGCGTCTACGCACAACAGGGATAATTCGACGTATCGGGGGTAATTTCGTCCCCGGCAAAGTCGGGTTTGTAAGCACTCTCTGCGCGGCCAGGGTCCCTGCAGACAAAATTGAGGACTTTGCCGGGGTGGTTAACCGTTATACCGGAGTTACTCATAATTACCAACGCAATAATACTTTTAATGTATGGTTTACTTTTATTGCTCCTTCCATGGAAGATATTGAGCGAAACCTGGAACAAATTTCACGGGAAACCGGAATCGATGATATCCTCAACTTACCGGCGACCCATGTGTTTAAAATTAAAGCTCAATTCGAACTATGATCAAGCCTACCTGCAACTGATCGTAATTTGGCAGGAACAGATTTCAACCCGTATTGATGGATAGTTGTAATAGCGGTGATCAGGAAAGTTTTGATTAATGGATGACATCCGGGTAGCAGCCGTTGTTTGTCCAGCGTTGGTGGGCGAAACAGAGGCCAATTTCAAGTGCCTGACCGCTTGGGTAAAAAAGGCCAAGTCCCGGGCGGTGGAGTTGGTTTGTTTTCCGGAACTCAATTTGACAGGATACTGCAACAGTTATGAAATAGTGAAGCTGGCCCAGGCCATTCCCGGTCCGCTTGCCTTGAAGGTGGCCGCGCTTGCCAAGCAGGAAACCATGACTATTCTGGCCGGTATGGTGGAGTCTAATCCAAACGGCCTGCCCTTTGCCAGCCATTGTGTTTTTTGCCCGGACGGCAGCATCCAGGTTTATCGCAAGCTCCATCTGGCACCACCGGAAGTTGAAACATTTTCAGCCGGTGACCGCATACCTGTTTTCAAAACCGCTAAGATTACATTTGGTATCCAGCTATGCTATGATGCTCATTTCCCGGAGTTAACCACAGCCATGGCGGTTCAAGGGGCGGACGTCATTTTTGTCCCCCACGCTTCACCCCGGGGAAGCGCCCATGATAAGCACCAATCCTGGTTGCGCCATCTTCCTGCCCGGGCATTTGACAATGGAGTCTTCCTGGTTGCCTGCAACCAGACCGGAGACAACTGCAAAGGTCTTTCATTCCCGGGTAACGCTGTTATCATCGGCCCTGCCGGAGGTATCCTCTCCAAGCATATCAGCGGGGATGAGTCCATGCTGATCGCCGAACTCAAAACTGAGGAGCTGAGAGCTGTCCGCGACCACCGGATGCGTTATTTTTTCCCGAATCGCAGGCCGGAGCTTTACCGTAGATTCCTGGATAATAAAGACGACTCCGGTTCTGCCGGAAGTTAATATTCATCAGCGCCGGGATCTATTATAAACCCTGTTTTGATCAACGCAGGTAAAAAATAACGCTGTCCAGTGCGGTTCCATCGGCTGCCAAAATTTCCACCATCCATTCTCCGGTCCAGGCCTGATCCATTTTTTTTGAACTCCAGGTGCGCCAGTTGGACGAGCGGACAGGCAGGACAATCGATGCTTTCAGGTTGCCGTTATAATACCAGTTATGGGTGATAGTGGTTTCACCTTGAGCCCCGACAACCTTGGTGAAGCAAAAGATTTTTTCTATCTCCCTGGGGAACACTTCTCCAACGCCAACTGGCTGGCGATCGACAACATCCTGGCATACTACCGTCTTTTCGATTGTAATACTTGTCTGTTCATCCTGGGCAAGGGTGTTTTGGCAGAGCAGCAGGACTATGGTTGCTGCCAGCAAACTTCCAAAAGCTGTGTACAATGTTTTGCGCTTCATGCTTTCCTCCCGTGGCTTCAATACCCTGTTTGATTAAAGAAGGCGATAATTATTGCCCCTGGTACGCTCCAGGCAAATCCCAAAGCGTTTGATGGTTAGAGAAAGTGGCTGGCCAAAGATAAAATCAAGTATTTCCGGTGCCATTTTCCCCTCGTTACAAAATGTGTATCGCAGACTGGCATCATAACGGATAATTGCCATCAAGGCCTTGGCATATATCTGTTTTTGATTTTTCAGCCAGTTTTTTGCCAGTTTGGCAACCTGGTAATAGTCACAGCGCCGCTGGTGCTCTACAGCCAGATCCCATAGCCAGGCCTTTTCAGGCAGCAGAAGATCTTTTCGTGACAAACGATTATGTTTGTAGATACGCCTCAGAAACTCAGGCCGCCAGCACTCCAGAACCCGGCATTCCAGTGGGCGCCACTTGTAAATGGAACACGCATCATGCTCAGGTGTCAAAAAAACGCAGGCAGTTGAATGATCCCGGTTTCTGATTTTTATTATATCAGAGTCGGCCAGGGTAAAATTACCGGCCACGTTATCCCTGACCGGTTCTCCGGGCCGGATGGTAAACAAACGCCCGAGAGGGATCCTGCCGCTGACAACCAGATCCTTGTCTTCTTTATGTAAGGCCGGTCCGCCTTTGCGACAACAGGTTCCACAACGGCGACAGGCTTGATTGGCCTTTTCTCTAAGCATAGCCGTATTGTTATGCCCCTTGCAACTCGGGGCAAGAAAAAGTTTTTTAAACTTCTGCCAATGAAAAAAAAGGGCCGTTCAGGAAATGTTCCGAACAGCCCTTTTGGGTTATTAGAATATTACCGGTATTTACTTACCGGCCCGTCCGTCGTCACAGGGCTGGTCATCTGCAGTTATACGTGAGTGCTCGGCGGTTCCCGAAAGGGTGCAGGTCGGGTCGCTTTCACTGTCGACGTCTGGTGACTCCGAAGCTTTCTTGTCTTCGACTTCAACAGTCAAAAGTTGCTGTTCGGCCAGCTGCTTTAGCCGCAGGTAACGTTCATTGATCTCGACCTCAAGCCTGTCGTGGAGCCGGTGAGCTTCTTCCGGAAACATTTGTTGCAGGGCGGCGTAACGCACTTCCCCGGACAGAAATTCCCGCAGGCTGCCATCGGGTTCCTTGGAATCAAGTATGAAAGGATTCTTGCCTTCGGCTTTCAACATGGGGTTGAATCGAAACAATGGCCAGTAACCAGAGGCTACCGCCAGCTTGGTTTCCTGCTGGCTGCGGCCCATGCCACTTTTGATCCCATGATTGATGCAGGGCGAATAGGCCAGGATCAGTGAAGGCCCGGGGTAGGACTCGGCTTCAACCAGGGCTTTCATCAATTGCTGCTTGTTGGCCCCCATGCCGACACTGGCAACATAGACATAACCATAGGTCATGGCCATGGCTCCCAGGTCCTTCTTGGCTGTTTTTTTGCCAGAGGCTGCAAACTTGGCCAGGGAACCGGTTGGTGTGGCCTTGGACGACTGGCCTCCGGTGTTGGAGTAAACCTCGGTGTCAAAGACCATGATGTTGATGTCTTCCCCTGATGCCAGCACGTGATCAATACCGCCGTATGCGATATCGTAGGCAGCCCCGTCCCCGGCAAATACCCAGTAGGAACGCTTGGTGAAATAGTCGGCCAGGCTCATAATCTGTTGCAGCAAATTATTTCCGGTAACCGTAGCCAGCATGTTCTTGATCTTGTTTCCGAAGCTGCTGCTTGCTTCCGGATCCTGGCGGTTTTCATACCAGCCTGCAAGGGCGGCTTTAAGTTCCTGGTCAAGGTCGGTGTCCATGGCCTGGGCAACGAGTTCAACAAGTTTCTGGCGTTGCTGCAAGGCTCCCAGGAACAAGCCGTAGGTAAACTCAGCCGGATCTTCGAAAAGGGAGTTGCCCCAGGACGGACCATGGCCCTCGGAGTTTGTGCAGTAAGGAATGCTGGGAGCAGAGCCACCCCAGATGGAGCTGCAACCGGTAGCATTGCCGATAACCATTCTTTCACCGAAAAGCTGGGTGATCAGCTTGGCATAGGGAGTCTCGCCGCAGCCTGCACAAGCGCCTGAGAACTCAAGCAGGGGCTGGTAGAACTGGCTGCCTTTGACGGTGGTGCGTTTGACAAGACCCTGGCGCGGAGGGAGGCTTTCGGCAAACTGCTGGTTGGGTAC
>JALVQM010000198.1 GCA_027025615.1 Desulfobacteraceae bacterium
AATGAATATGACGATCGAAAGAATATAAATCAACAGTTTCTTCTGGAAACTTAACCTGTTGTAAAATTTCAAGTTCAGGTCCTCATCATATTTACATTAATTTTGACAGGGGTTAATTTCCGACCAGTCAGTAAATAAAACAAGCTTTCCTTTACATATTCGTGTGAAATATACTTGATCGAGACCCTGATGGTCATATCTTCCAAAGTCTATGTTTGCCCCTATACCAGGAGAATAAAATTCCATCTTCTCAATGGCCTCAATAAATTTTTCCCTTGTGATTTCGCGGCCCACCCGCCTCAATGCCTGAACCAGAACTTTCGCGTTTACAAAACCCTCAAATCCAACAAAATTGGGAACATCGTCTGGATAATAGTGTTTCAGTAATCTGGTATATTCTTCAGCGGCAGGCAGTAAGGCTGTCTCCCAGGGCGGCGGAACTACCTGAGTGATTACAACACCCTCACCACGGTCCCCCAGTCTCTTAGCCAACTCTTCTCCCCCGACAAAGGAAACGTTATGAAAAATCAAGCATGGCTTCCTCTTTTTCATCAGTTTTATGAACCTTGCGCATGGGCCATACGTTCCGATCATTATTACGGCCTGGGCGTCGGAAGCTGCGATCTTATTCACTGCTTTTTCAACTTTTAAACTTCCTCTTACATAAGTTCCCGTGACCACGGGTGATAACTTGTACGGCTTCAGAGCTTCTTTGGTCCCCGCCAAGCCATCAAGTCCGTAGGCGTCATTTTGATAGAAAACAGCAAACTTTTTGATTGACATTTTTCGAACCAGATTATCAATGACCTTTTTTATCTCTTGATAATAGGACGCCCTTATATTTATTATGTATTTTTTAAATGGCTCCCTTAAAATACTCGCACCGGTAAAAAGCCCGATTAAAGGTATTTGTTCTTTTTCCACTAGGGGCATAATTCTCACAGCCGTAGGAGTTCCAACATAGCAGGTAAGAGCAAAAACCTTGTCCACTTTTATTAATTTCCTGGTATTTATTACGCATTTATCGGGGTCATACTCATCGTCATAAACTTTTATTTTTATCCTCCTCCCGTGAATACCGCCTTTCTCGTTTATATGGTTGATATAAGACATAGCACCGTGGATAGTCTGAGTACCAAGAAAAGAAGCATGTCCGGTAAGGGCGCAGGATGAACCGAAAAGGATCTCCGTAGGGGTAACGCCGGGAACTGCGCGTTCTTTTTTCAACTGATCCCAGTTTGTTAACAATATGAATCTTCCATTTTTCACCTGAGTGAAATATACATGTTCCAGTCCCTGGTGATCCGTTGGACTAAAACTCAATGTATTGGCAATACCAATTGCAAATTTATGTATGCTTTCGATGGCGTCGATAAAGCCTTCTCTGGTAAGATTTTTGCCTGCACGTTTGAGGCCTTCCACAAGCACTACAGCGTTGACAAACCCTTCAAAACCAACAAAATTAGGCTTATCGTGGGGATAATACTTAGCAAGAAGCTTATTATATTCCCTTGCAGCAGGCAGGAGAGCCGTCTCCCAGGGCGGAGGAACAACCTGAGTGATTATTACCCCCTCAGAATCAGGCCCGAGTCTCTTGACCAGTTCTTCAGCTCCGACAAAGGACACATTATGAAAAACCAGACCATACTTTATTTTTTTTGCAAGCTTAATAAATTTAGCACATGGCCCGTAGGTACCTATCATGATTACCGCCTCCGCA
>JALVQM010000199.1 GCA_027025615.1 Desulfobacteraceae bacterium
AGAAGAAATCAGGCCGACCCGACAAATTTTTGTTTTTATTAGAAAAAATACAGTACGGTTGAAAAAAATTCTGGGCCGCAGCTGGTTCGCGGCTGCTTATATCGAATATCCAGTGACATTCACTCTCACTTGACGCCAATCTTGATACAATGTATTATTTTTCAATTTTTTATTATGATCATAAATGTGGTCAAGTAACAACATGGAAAAATCTAGCTTTATTTCTTGAGCTTGATAAATACAATGATTTACTAAACGACCACCAGTTACAAACTGGTGGTCGTTTAAAGCTCGGCGGGCTAAACCGCCGACTGAAAGAAAGCGAATGCGCCTGCAAGACGGTGGTTCTAAACCACAGGCTTAAAAAACGGCTAAAGCCTGCCAAGAAACAATAAAAATTATTTATAATAAGTATTAACTTCACTGGCTTAAAATATCATTTTAAGATGTATTAACAATCAAACTGGCTAATTTTGTTTGGAATGTAGCACTTTTTGGCTCGTTGTCATTGTTGCGAAACAAGTTGCCACGATGAAATTTACTCGAAAGGAGAGATAAATGTTAAAAAAAATACTTTTCTCATGTTTACTGACCTCTGTAGTTGTTCCTGGATATGTTTTTGCCACGACTCTCATATTTGACCATACTGATAGCACATGGGAGATCAATAATATATTGGGGGTGGGAACCTCTGATGAAGATATGGTTGGATTGGAAGTAACAGTCAACTTTGTAGGCGGCGGTTCCGAAACTGCAACTTGGGAGTTATCCGGAGCTGGCGGTAGTGGTGCATGGGGTAGTAGCTGGAGTCTTTCGATGTCAGACGGCTCCACTTATATCAATTCTATGCATTTTACTCCCTGGAACTTTTCAGTCGATCAAGATATTAAAATATCGCGGATTTTCATTGATGCCGGAACAGGGGCATCTGTGTTTGACGCAACACGGACCATGGCTAGTCTCGTGGCTACCGGACTACAACAATCCACACCAGGATCACAGTCCGGCAGTCCATTTACTTATATAGGAATGAACGATCCTTTCAATACCATTGCTACCTATAGCGGTGAAGTTGTTCTCCAGGGAATGGCACACCAAGGTGATCTTTATCGCTATCTCACCCTTGATTTTGGTACTGCCGTCCAAGGATCGTTTCAATTCAGTGCAGACACCGACTCTTTTGGCGACACCATAACACCTATTCCAGAACCAGCCACTATGATCCTTTTCGGGAATGGCCTGCTGGTTTTATCGGGGTTTACGCGCCGGAAAAAATAGATCATTTGATATGGCGGGGCATACTGTCGAGGAAGTGATCAGGGGCACCGAATCTTCGCACGGTCGCGCCTATCCTCATAGTGGACTATAGCGATCAGTCGCGCCTGCACGAATCTACGGCACTCTGATCACCTACAGGTTTATGGTATATGAAAACATATAGTTACAAATCCTGTGAATAGATACCTGTCGAGTATAGTATGTATCTTTTCCAGCTTGTTTTTCTCTCTCTTTTGTGTGCTAATGCTCCAGGGCAGGAACGGGGACACCATGACAGCTTGGGTACCCCCCGTCCATATTCCTGCAACATCGATAAAAAAATCGTTGCCCCACGGAAACCTTCAAACGGCCATTAGCAGACGCTGTCTACTTTTTGGCCTTCTTCTTTTCCTCCGCCTCCTTCCGCAGCCGGTCCCGCTCCGCCTTGAGCTCAAGATAT
>JALVQM010000200.1 GCA_027025615.1 Desulfobacteraceae bacterium
TTTTCTTCGGTGTCTTCCTCTTCTTCCTGGTTTTCATTTTCAAGGATTTCAGCTTCAAGGCGCTCCATTGCCCGTTGCATGGCCTCTGCCTTTTGCTGACGGCGCAGCTGGGTATCTTCCAGGGTCATGGAAGCTTTGGCGGCTTCGATGGCTTGCCTGGCAAGGCGCTCTCCGCCAAGTTTCAGAAAAAGCAGGACCGATTCCAACACCTCATGCTTTTGCCGTAATTTGACAGGGATACGGTACATCAAACGGTTCCATGCCGGGCGTAGTGCATCCGGTATTTCTATTGCTGGATTGTTCATATTGTACAGCTCCTTAGACTGTAAATTGATCAACTTAAGGCTTGCAATATTTAGTCAATTCCAGCAAATATAACCAAATATGGCAAAAAGTAAAGTCACCATTGGACGATAAGGGAAAAATGAAACCTGACAATAGCGCAAACTGGGTTTATGTCATGGTCCAGGATCCGGAAGCAGAGGCCCAGATACTGGGGCAGCAGGATACTGAACACAATATTGCTTTCATCCCGGTTTTCAATGACAAGGATGCGGCCCTCGGTGCAGCTCCGTATTTGGTCAAACAACCGGGACATCGCTACGAGGCGCAGGCTAT
The DNA here is from genome assembly GCA_027025615.1 of Desulfobacteraceae bacterium. Classification (GTDB taxonomy): domain Bacteria; phylum Desulfobacterota; class Desulfobacteria; order Desulfobacterales; family Desulfosarcinaceae; genus JALVQM01. The sequence continues at coordinate 619 of JALVQM010000200.1, forward strand.
TTTATACGAAGATCTGGTCGTTTATGCCAGGGAGCATGGTTTCTTGCTGTTTTTTATCGATGATCACGGCAAGGTGGTCAAACAACAGGTGCCCTGAAAAAAGGAAAGGCAAACAGCAGCTTTATTTGGTATTACCAGTTTTGCCCGTAAAGTTTTTGTAATTTCTGGACGATTTGTTTGCGGCGCAGATTTTGGCGTGGATCACCATCGGTGCTGCTTAGTATTTTTATCAAGTACTTGTGGTGATTTTCCATTGCCTTGGCGTAAAGATCGGCGTTGATTCCCCACCTGGCTTGGAAATGAAGACGCATGAAACGATTTACGCCCTGCAGTTGGGACTTGAAACGTTTTGTGATGAACTCGTAGAAATTAACCGTCTTGTTTAACAGATCCAGCGAATTGCGATAACTGCCAACAGACCCTTCCCTGAATTCAAAGTAAAGCAAAAGCAGTTTTTCCAGGTAAGTCCGGTCTCCCATCTGGGCCATCAAGTCGGCGGCGGCCAGCATTCTGGCCAGCATGGCACAGGGAGCAGATGGAAAAGGTATAGAATTTACATTAATCGACAGGTCGGTGGCATTGATCATTGCCTGACAATCAGGCACTTCTTTTTGAGTCAGTCCGAAACGCCGGCCGTAGCGGTTTGCGAAATCCATACTTCGTTGTACGTGTACAAGGGTATACTTGGCACCGGTACCCTCCAGGTCGGTTTTGTCCTGTATATATCCGGAATCATGAATCATGGCTGCCACAAGGGCTGTCAGGATCTGGCGCTGGGTAAACTTGAAGTTGTCCTGAAAGGCGCCGTGGATAAGGCGCGCCATGGCCAGTATGGTGTCGGTAATATGTTTAAGGTTATGGTAGCCTGTGTTACATGCTCGTTCTGCAGGCCAATATCCGCGGTAGAGGCTGACAGTGAGGTTGAAAGCGTTTATTACAGGGGAGGGATCCATGGCGGGATCGGTCAGGGTCAGGATGAAAACCACCTCGTCCAGGATTGCCGAAGGGGAATCCATGTCTAAAAGGTCAGCCAGTTGTCTTTGGCTTTTTCCTGACTTCATGTTAGTTTACCGTTGATCATGGTTTTTGTATTCAACAGGGTATCCGTTCCGGCCGGGTAAAACTTCAGGCTGATCATGGATGAATTTTATCATAACAGATTGATATCCATTTGACCATTGCTTGAGAAGGTCTTAAATTTTAGGCACAACAATTGTTGTTAAGCTGCCGGCCAAATTAAAAAAGAAAGCATGGAAATTGGGCGAAAATATAGATCAAAACCCAAGGATCGCAAGGATTGTAACCCGGCCTGATTTTGATGGGATTGTCTGTGCGGTTGTCCTGAAAGCAGCCTTGTCGGTTGAAGAGCCTGTTTTCTGGACTCAACCCGGGCAGATTCAGCAGAATCTGGTAAAAATCAGTTCCGGAGATGTGATTGCCAATTTGCCTTATCACCCCCAGTGCGGCCTTTGGTTTGATCACCATTATTCCAATAAACTTGATTTCGATTTCAAAGGGGCTTTTGATCTGGCCCCATCGGCAGCCAGGGTGATTTACGAATACTTCAGGCCCGGTCTTGAAAAAGATTTTGATGAACTTGTTTCCCAGGCCGATAAAATCGATGCTGCTTGCCTTGAGTTGGATGAAATCCTTTATCCGCAGAAATATCCTTACATTTTATTGTCCATGACAATTAATGGCAATGACCAGAGCCAGCAACCTTATTGGGACCGGCTGGTAAGGCTTCTGGGATCGCTGTCCATCCAGCAGGTGATGCAGGATCAGCAAGTCAGGCGTCACAGCCTTGAAATTATTGAAGTCAATAAGATTTATGCAGAAGCTTTGCAGCGCCACACAACCATGCAGGGCCCGCTTTCAATCACTGATTTTCGCGGGATTTCACCGGCACCGGATGGCAACCGGTTTCTTGTCTATTCCCTTTTCCCGGAAGCAGTGGCTAACATAAAGATATTTCGCCAGCAGGGGCAGACGGTGGTAAAGATCGGCCACAGTATTGTCAACCGCAATTGTAATGTAAATGTGGGCAGGCTGCTTGCCCGATATGGCGGTGGAGGCCATAAAGGTGCCGGTGCATGCCGTTTCCCGACCCATCTGGAAGATAAGTACCTGCCACGCATTTTTGAGGTTATGCTCGCCAACCAGGTGGAATGAAAAACCGTACCGCAAAACTGTCAAATCGATAGATTTCCTTATTTTGTAGGGCGTTACGTTGCCTTTTTGGTTTTAATCTGGTATGCTGGATTCGTAAATGGGTTGGTGCTCCAGGATTGCATGACCGTGAGCCGGTCGCCAAAATGAGATCATAAGGTCTTGTTTCCGGTATAAACTTCCGGTGGTTATTACAGGCCATGCAAATCATGTGTCATCCGGCCCCCAGGCGGGACAGGAGGCCCCATGGCTCACCGGGTTAAAATAGACGCCTCATTCAAGGCGGCTGAAGTTAAGGATTGGGATCCGGAATCAGAGTTGTCCAGAGCTTTAAAAGAGAGGGAAGCTTTTCTGGAAGCCCATCCCCGCATGCGCTGTTATCAACGCGAGATTGACCGGGTTCTGGAAAATTCAGGCTCTGCTGAAAACAGGCTTTCGGTGTTGTGCCTGATGATTGAAGGCAAACTGCAGGAATTGCGCCAACAGCTTCAGAAACTGTACAGTATACTGATGCCCATTCTTTCTCAACCTTAATGGTTTGGCAACAAGTCCGTTTGTCAATGATCCCGGCAATTCCTGTTCCCTATTCAAGGGAAGCCAGATAGGTGCGCAGGTTGACTTTCTTGTTTTTCAGTTTCAGCTTGCGCCTTATATTGTTGCGATAAGCTTCAACGGTCCGGACGGAAAGCTTGAGCTTGGCTGCTATTTGCTTGCTCCGGTTGCCCTGGCGGATCATGTTGGCCACCTGCAGTTCCGAAGGCGTCAGCCGGTGAAGTTCTATGGCCAGCCGTTTGGTAAAAGACGAGGTGATGTCTATCAGGTTGTTTTCAAGAATATCAAGGTAGGCAAGCTGATTTTCAACTGATTCCTGTTGGCGTATTTTATTTATATATGGCAACACCAGCTCCTTGACGTTAAACATTATCCTTTCTTCCAGGTCTTTAAGCTGGTCCTCTTTCTTTGCAAGCAGATCTTCAAGCCTGGCATTGGCTTGCTCCAGGCGGGACTTTTCTTTTTCCATTTCTGCCGCTTGTTCCTGGAGATCGGCTTCGATTTCAAGGTGGCTGGCCAGGTCCTGTTGTAATTTTTCGTTCCTGGCGTTTAGTTCAGCCGTCCTGGTTCTAATAAGCTCCTCAAGTTTTTCCTGGGCCTGGCTCATTGCCTGTTGGGTTTCGATCCGGTCGGTGATATCCCGGCAAACACCCTGTTGGAGGAGGAAATTGCCTTTTTCATCGAAACGGATGCGGCAATTGGCCTCAAACCAGCGCAGTTCACCGGATTTCGTTTCTACCCGGAACTGGAGGCTGCGCATATATGTCTTGCCCTGGGCAACGACCTCGAAGAAGGCGTTGACTATCCTGTCCCGGTCTTCCTCATAAATAAACTCCGGGAAAGATTTGCCGATCAACTCTTCAGGCTCGTAACCAAACATACGGGTAGCCTGGTTAATGGTTTGAATAACACCGAATTCGTTGAGTGAGTATACCAGGTCAGGGATGTTTTCCGCCAAAGAGCGGTAAAGCTCTTCACTTTTGCGCAGCTCAGCATGCACTTTCTTGAATTCTTGCTGTTGTGTTTCCAGTTGATTGATTTTTTTTCGTAAATGCTCGAGTTCTTTGAACAAGGCCTGGTATTTAGCGGGCAGATCTTCGCTTTCTAGTTTTTGGGGCAAAGTCATGGATACTCCTGATGCGACTATATCTTGGGTTTAAAGGCAAATCAAAACGGCATATATTGAAAAATTGCTATAGGAAAAATATCTTATTGTCAAAAAAAAATTCGATTATCATTGTATCCGGGCAAAGCTGAAAAAGATTCGGCTACGGACGGACACATTCAAGGAAAGAAACTTCCATGGCCTGGCGTGCTTCCTTGAGCCGATCCAGGAACACTTTCAAATCTTCGTATCTTTTGGTATTGGCCAAGCAATCCTTTTGAGGAGGACAAAGGTACCAGGTACAAACGAAGGGTCGCTGCCGTCGTGGCAACAAGCACCCTCCGGCTGCAAGGTATCTGCATCCCTGGCCAACGGTTGTCATGGTTTGGGCGGCCGCAACAGGTAGTCCTGCCAGGTGCAGATAAAGCAGATCCTGAAAATCGAACCAGATCGTGGCCCTCCGGCAGCATATATCGGTGCACCCCGGACAGGTTGTGGCGCACAAATCATCAAGGACAGGATCAAGCCGGGCAAAGATCATTTTTATCGATCCGGCGCACCGGCGCGCCGGATCCAGGGCTTTTTCATGGACTTTGAGGTGATGCCGGAAACAGGCGTTTACCTGTTTCCAGACGCTGGGTATGGTCCACGGAATGGGGTTTGACGGTATCATGCCTGTTAAATCATCTCAATCATGTGTTTGCGCAGCCCGGTTGGAGTGTAGGTTAAACATAAATTTAGAGCATCCTAAAATCAATTGTCTTGCCTAATTGGCCATTCAGGGTTATTGATTTTGTTCGATCGCCTGTAGGCGATGATATATTTTCAAGCTTGAAAGGTGCAAACTGAAAAATGCGTTTAGGAATAATCGGATTGCCGGGTGCCGGTAAGGCGACCCTGTTCACAGCCCTGACCAGGGCCGAAAGCGATGAATTTTCGCGGGAAGACCGGATCGGGACTGTCAAGGTGCCCGACAGTCGCATAGATATTCTCAGCCAGGCGTACAAACCACGTAAAACCATCTATGCCCAGGTTGAATATTTTTTGCCTGCGGTTCAGGAG
>JALVQM010000201.1 GCA_027025615.1 Desulfobacteraceae bacterium
GGCGGTCTGCCGTAACTTTTCCGCATCATCGGAAATAATGATGGAACGGATATCCTCGCCCAGTTCTGAATGAAGCAGCAGTGCGCCTCGATCTATCGTATCCCGAAATACACTGTCATGCTTATATATACCAGAGCCCATGTTCAAATGCTGAGCTCCCTGACCAGGAAACATGAAAATAATCGACGGATTTCGTTCTGACGTATGCGCTTTTCTCAACCTGTTCTTATTACCGGCTGCGAGCATTTCCGAAATCTCCTGCCGAGAGGTAAAAACACCAAACATCCGATAATCGAAATGTTTCCTGCCATTTTGCAGGGTATAGGCAATATCTTCCAGCGGCACGTCACAATCCTGCAGATAACGCGACAGATTTTCAGCCTGTTGTTGCAGGCTGTTTAATGACCTTGCTGCCAAAGGAACAAGATGTGCCGGGCGCTCTGACGACTTTATCGTATCCGGCTGGGCAAATTCCTCCAGAATAACATGGGCGTTGGTACCTCCAACGCCGAGAGAACTGACCCCTGCCCGACGGATTGTTTTACCTGCCGGCCACGGGGTAAGCCTGGTGCAGACTGAAAACGGGGTATCCTGCCAGTTTATCTCAGGGTTTGGTGACTTATGATTAATGGTCGGCGGAATAATTTCTTTTTCCAAAGCCAAAGCAGTTTTAATAAGACCCGTCACCCCGGCGGCATGGATAAGGTGGCCTATATTGCTTTTTACCGAGCCCAGCATACAGGTCTTGCCTTTATCCGGAGAAATGGATAGAGCCTCAGCCAGGGCGCTCACTTCTATCGGATCACCAAGAGGAGTGGCAGTGCCATGGGTCTCCACATAAGAGATGGATTCCGCCGGCACATCGGCCTGGGCTAACGCCATTTTAATGGCCGCTGTCTGCCCCTGGACACTTGGAGCAGTGAAGCTGATTTTGCCACCACCGTCGTTGTTTATACCAGTACCACGGATGAGTGCGTAAATATGATCATTATCTGCCAGCGCCTCTTTATACCGCTTTAAAACAACCAGGCCTGCACCATTATTAAATGTCGTACCCTGCGCATCACTGGAAAAAGGCCTGCAATGACCGTCCGGCGACAGCATACCTCCTTCCTGATAGAGATAACCGGAATTCTGAGGAACAATGACGGAAATACCACCTGCCAGCGCCATATCGCATTGACGATCCAGTAATGCCTGAAAACCCTCGACAACAGCAACCAGACCTGTTGAGCAAGCTGTATATATATTTTCACTGGGACCCTTAAGGTTCAGTTTATAAGACACCCGTGTTGTCAAAAAATCTTTTTCATTGGCTAGCATCACCTGGAAAGGGCCTACCTTCTCCACCGCATCCGGTCGAGCCAGAACATAATTGAGATAATATGTATTATTGTTCATCCCTCCATAAACGCCAATGGCGCCGGAATAGTTCTCCGGTGTATAACCAGAATTTTCCAGCGCCTCCCAGCAAAGTTCCAGGAATATCCTTTGCTGCGGGTCCATGACCTGTGCTTCAACAGGAGGAATTTCAAAAAAATCGGCATCAAACTGATCAACGGCCTCCAGTACACCCCGGGCAGGGATATAACGGGGGTCTTTTTTCTCTTTTTCCTGCACAAGCGAAGAAAGCTCTTCGTCACTAAAAAACCGTATTGACTCCTTTCCATGAATCAAATTTTGCCAAAACTCATCAATATTGTTTGCTCCGGGGAAACGACCGGCCATACCTATTATTGCTATGACATCATCATGCTCGGTGTGCTTGGAAAAAGTAGATGATTTTTCACGGAGTAAATCCCTATGGGCCGCCTCGTCTGGGAAATGAGCGGCCATAACCTGAGAATAATTTTGCCAGAGTCTGTCAGTAAATTGACGGATTGTTGGAGCGTCAAAGATCAAAACTGTAGGCAGACGCTCGCCCAGTTCTTTGCTCAGACGGACTATGAATGAAATGGCATCCAACGATGTCCCGCCAATTTCAAAAAACCGTTCCTCCAAACCGATATTATTAAGGGAAAGCTGTGTCTTCCACATGTCGAGGATATATTGCTCAGACAACCTGTTACTGCTACCTGCAGCGTTTCCCTTATTTATTTCCGGAGGCGGCAAAGCCTTTCGGTCCAGTTTGCCATTGGAGCTCAGAGGCATTGAATCCAATTCGACAAACACATGAGGAATCATATAGACCGGCAAAGCCTTTTTTAAACTTTCTCTCAAGTTGGCAGGCAGGTCGGCCATGGCGGCTGTATTTTCTCGAAGCACTATGTAGGCTATCAATCGCTGTCGGCCTTCTGATTTATCACAGATAACAGCCGCCTGCTTGACAAACTCTATTTTTTTTAACGCTTCTTCTATTTCGGCAAGTTCAATACGCAATCCGTTGATTTTTACCTGAAAATCTTCCCTGCCCAGATATTCGATGTTTCCGTCGGGCAGAAACCGGACTAGATCACCGGTTTTATATAATCGTGCTCCGGTACGATTATCAAAAGGATCGGATAAAAAACTCTCCGCTGTAAGGTCTGGTCGTTCCAAATATCCACGGGCAACCTGTACACCACCGATATAAAGCTCGCCTATTTTTCCTATTGGTACCTGTCGCCCATCTTTATCCAAAATATACACGGTCGTATTGGCAATCGGCTTGCCAATTGGAACAAACGGTAAATCACTCTCGGCACTACAGGTCCAGTGCGTAACATCTACAGCGGCTTCAGTGGGGCCATAGAGGTTATAAAGCGGTGCATCAAGAACCTGGAAATATCGTTTCTCAAGACTTTTGGACAAAGCTTCACCACTGACAAACACCCGTTGCAGACTCTGGCAAGTTTTCCTGTCGGCAACTTCCAGAAATATTTCAAGCATGGAGGGAACAAAATGAAGTGTGGTGATATGATGCTGCTCTATGGTATCAATCAGGTACATGCCATCACGGTGTCCGCCCGGCTGAGCAATTACAAGGCGGCACCCAACCATAAGAGGCCAGAAAAATTCCCAGACTGATACATCAAAAGTATAGGGGGTCTTCTGAAGAACTGCTTCTTTTTCAGTTAAACAGTAGGCATCCTGCATCCACTGAAGTCTGTTGCATATACCCCGATGTTCATTCATCACCCCTTTAGGTTTTCCTGTCGAACCGGACGTATATATGATGTATGCCAGATTAGAGGGACCAACTGTGCAACTGGGCCTGTCAATGGGATATTTTGCTATTTCATCCCAATGGCTATCCAGACAAAAACTTTTAATATTTACAGGAAAGACATTTTCAATCAGGCACTCCTGGGTAAGTAATATTTCAGGCCGGGCTTCTTCAAGTATTCCTTCCAATCGCTCGACAGGATGTTCAGGATCAAGCGGTATGTAAGCACCACCTGCTTTTAAAATACCATAAATTGCTACAACCATCTCCAGAGAGCGCTCCATTAACAGGGCAACTCCCTGCTCTCTTTCAACTCCTACGCTGCGCAAATAATGGGCCAACTGGTTTGCTCGTTCTTCCAGTTCTCTGTAGGTTAAAACCTTATCTGCAAAAACAAGCGCTGGAAAATCCGGACCACGGTCAACTGCAGCTTCAAAGAAATGATGAAGGCAGGCAACCGGCGGGTATTCTTTTTCCGTTGCATTCCACTCCTGCAGTTGTCTAAGTTCATCAGCAGACAGCAGAGATTGTCGTTCTTTTACAGTTAGCATTCCGGCCAATATGGGATTCATATACGCTTTTTTCTTTTCAAAGTCCCCGCAAAACCTGCCAGGCCGATTATTAACAGTAAAGCGGTGTAAGGTTCAGGAATCGGCTCTCTCTTGGTAACCAGAGCGATTCGACAGGTTGTCGGCCCCTGGAAATATGGAGATTCCGGATCTATATAATCTCTGATCAATACAGAGGACAGGGCCTGATCCGTGTCCCAAAGACAATCATATCCTCGTGATTCAACAAGCCAGAAACCGTTATAGTTGATATTGTAATCTAGCCACTGGCTACCAATGCCATAGACATCCCCGTTATTTTCAGTACAATTCCCCCGAAGAGCACAATCATAGAAAGGCTCGGTCAGGATATCCGCTACTATCTGAAAAAAATCACCTCCGGAATTCAAAGGCAACTGCTGTTCAGAAGGTAATTCAACCTGTTTTGTGACCCAGCCGACACCTCTCACATAAAGCAAGGTCGATTCAACCCCGAATGTGACATCATAAAAATCACCCAAGAACTCAATGCCACAAATCTTCTGCACAACATGATCATCGGCGAAATCTATTCTATACCCATAACAAGCGGTTGTCGTCGACAGGAACAACAAAGCCAGCACCCATGCCGCGCATAATTTCTTTCCACGCTGACAGCGTATCAAATCAGCCAGTGAAAACTCATACATCTTCTTTATTTGCAAATGGTGATACATATTCTCTCCTTCGTTTATCGACTGCTTATATTATTTACGGCCTTTTTCCAGAGACACAGCCCTTTCCTCGGTTGAGGTGTTTCCCTGTTTTCTGCCGGTATATTTCATAATCCTTGCCGGAACACCGATGGCGGTTGCGCCGGGGGGCACATCTGATATCACAAGAGTATTCGCCGCAATCCTGGCTCCGTTACCTATGGTTACCGGACCCAAGATTTTAGCTCCGGTCCCGATATAAACATCATCACCTATTTTCGGAGCTCCTTTTCGTTCCATATTTTTTCCAATAGTGACGTCATGCTGGATACCGCAACGATCACCTATCACGGTGTCCGGGTGAATATGGATATTGCCTGCGTGAATCAGATGCAATCCTTCTCCTATTGTAACCTCTCTGTGCAACCGAATCCCACCGGTAATCAAAATAATAAACATATTCAGGCCATAAACCTTGGAAAAAAACCAACGCAAAGGTAAAAATTTAATGGCCTGAGCCCATTTTCCATATCGAAAGTTCCACACCGCCCATAAAGCAGGGTTAAAAAGGCCTCCTTCATGTCGATTATAATCTTCAATAAATGTATTCAACATTTCAGACGCCTTTAAAAATTCCGTTAATCTTCATTAATCTTTATATTACCCAGGAAATTTATCATTGCAGTAGCGACGACTCGTTTACCCAATAGATTTAAATGGCCACCGTCATCTGTATACTCAGGGACCAGACAGAATATATTTTTTCCATTATAGCGCATTTTGCATCGACTACCGTCGGCTCGGGTGGACTCAATCCCGGCCAGATCAAAAACAATTCCTTCGCCAAAGGTTCTGAGCAGTAATGAATTATAGTCGGTTCGCAATCTATTTGCCTCGTCACCCCAGACCTGCAGGCCAAGAACTCGCTTCATTCTATCCTTTATAGACACGGATTGTGCCGTCAGGGGAACTGTACAATGGATAAACCGTACAGTGGGATAGCGTTGCTGCAACGCTTCAATGTTTTGTTTATAATAGCCAAATATCTTTTCAACATTACTGCCTGGGATTATATCCACGAAACAGAATTTCATAAAGGCGATATCAAAACCTTTAT
>JALVQM010000202.1 GCA_027025615.1 Desulfobacteraceae bacterium
CGAGAGGTCGGAAATAATCAGAAAACGGGTCAACGGGGCCCGCTCCATCCAGGGCCGTCGTTTTGCCGATAATCCTCTCCTACACTGCAACGCCCAGATGGGATCACGACAGGTAAAAGCCTTTTGTCAGCTCGATGATAACTCCAGCCGCCTGCTGCACCAGGCCGTGGACCGCCTAGGCCTTTCCGCCCGCGCCTACCACCGGATAATCAAAATTGCCCGCACCATTGCCGACCTGGAAGGTGCGAAACATATTGCATCCATCCACGTGAGCGAGGCCATCCAGTACCGGCGCCTGCAGTATGGTGAGGGGTGATGAGGTTTTTTTACATGATTGCTTGTTTTCGGTTATAGGAACAAACGCTGTTGTGTGATTAGTCCTTTTGCTCCCTTCCTCCCCCATTTATTGGCTTTTTCTACAAGGTCGATACTGTTGAATGAAAAATCGTATCATTATTTTTAAAAAATAATTACCATGAAAAGGTTGTCCTGCAACGATTTTCACAGTCTTTCCTTTTTTCCCGGCAAAAAGGCATTTATGTTTTTATTGCGCAGATATAATGAATTCTGCTATATTAGCACAATTATTTGAACATACGATGCAAGGCCGTTTAATACAAATTCAGCAGCAATTCAGAAATTTTCTTGGTGCGGTATTTTTTCATTCTTGTGAAACAAGTACTTAAAAACAGAGTGTCTTTCATCAGCCATTCACCTGATTATTTATTTTGGAAACACGATGGGCGATAATTTTTCGCAACGATAATCACTAGCCAACATAACAGGGAGCATAGATAATATGCAAAGAAATCCACTGAGTATTGTACAGAGTGTGCTGTTTCTTTTTGCTGGTGCATTTTTTTTGACATGTCTGGCCCCCTTTCCCGGAATAGCTGAAGAATTATATTATACATATGATATCATGCACCGACTGGTGCGTGTTCAACATGGAACGGCAACCGTTATTGACCGTGTTTACGACAATCTTGGCAATCAATTGTCGCGAACCGTTTCTTCTGCAATACCAAGCAATTCTCCTCCGAATGTCCCCTCGGTTCCTGCTCCAGCTGATACCCAAATAGATATCGATCCCGCAGGGGTATTACTCAACTGGCAATCCGGTGATTCAGATGCCGGAAATGTCATTTCGTATGATATTTTTTTTGGTGAAACCACCAGTCCTGATTTAATAACAAGCGGTGTGCGTGAAACACAATTTACAACCCATCCCCTAAAAGCTTTAACTACATATTATTGGCAAATAGTCGCCACTGATAACCATAATGGTGTTACAAGCGGACCTCTCTGGAGTTTTACGACCGGCAATACACCTCCGTTGGCGCCGGTGGAGCCTTCACCGGTAGCTAATGGTTTGATAACGCCGGACAATGTCTTCTTGTCCTGGAGTAGTACTGCAGACCCCGATATGGGAGACGTGGTCACTTACGATGTTTATTTTGGAACCTCTCCAAATCCTCCTCTTGTGGCAAGTAACCTTAGCGCCGTCTCTTATCCGGCAGGAACCCTTGCCCCTGATACCACATTTTATTGGCAAGTTGTGGCCAGGGACAATCATGGCGCTTCAACGACAGGGCCGGTATGGAGTTTTACGACCATTAACCACCAGGTTCAAATTTTAACTAATACCACATATTCAAGTGATACAACATTGACCAAGACCGGTGGGCCGTATGTCATAGCCGGTTCCATG
>JALVQM010000203.1 GCA_027025615.1 Desulfobacteraceae bacterium
GTGATCAGGAAAAAGAAGATAAGCGTGTCGAGCAACTGACATTATTGAAATAGGCGACCACCGAATGGTGGTCAGTTGTTTTTTTAACATACCGCTTTGAGCGGTCCACAATTCCAAGCTACCGGTTTTACCGGTGGTAACTGACTTTTTTGTTGTAAATTTATTGCGTTACCTTAAGGTAGATGTTGTGGCTTGTGTCGGATTATGTAATCACCTGATTTTTAACGGTTTTTGTTTGCGAAGGCAACCCCTTAAACTTTCTGTGTTATTAATAAGGTTATATGGATAACGGGAACTGCTGATGAATAGCCAAGAGATAACCACTATGTCTCGCATGGAGGACGCCGAAGACTCGACAGCGTCTTCAAAGGTTCCATTTTTTCTTTTAATATGTTTGTTGGCTTTTACTTCGATCCGACCCGACTGTCTGCTGTTTGGGGGCAGATATCTTGCTCATTTCCCTACAGTTTTGACTGCATTGCTTGCCATCTTCTGGTGCATGGCCAGACCGAAAAGAATCACAAACAGCCAAACCAGATTGTTTGTCGTTTTATGTGTTATCGCCGTATTGCAGGTTCCATTCGCGAGAAATAGCGGGATTTCGTTCAAAATTCTTAAAGGTATATTACTATATCAATTTACCTTGTATTTTTTTATGGTCCAGTTTATCGATTCCTTTGGGCGAATAACAAAATATTTTCGCCTATATATAATCCTTGCGGCCATTCCGGCAATCATAGGAATTGTACATGGCGGACATATTATGAATGTACCAATATTATCTGATGAAAATGATTTTTGCCTTTTTGCGAATTTTATGATTCCATTCGCATTTTTCATGGCATTGGAACGTGATAAGATAAAAAATAAATTATTTTATTTAATTTTGATGATAATTTTTATCCTGGCAAACGTCGCGACTTTGTCTCGGGGAGGTTTTGTTGGTTTGCTTGCAGTAGGATTTTATTTATTTTTAGGATCAAGGTATAAGTTTCTTATTATTGTCCTTGTTGGTATTGTATCTTTACTTATACTCAACTTTGCACCCCCTGCATATTTCAAAGAAATCGAGTCCATCGATTTGTCTAGCTACAAGAGAGATACGGGTGATGAAAGAATATCCAGTTGGAAATCTGCCTGGGAAATGTTCAAGGGTCATCCTATCATAGGTGTCGGAGTCGGTAATTATGGCCCATGGCTGCCAGATTACTGGCAGGGAGAGAACAAGTCTCCCGAACAGATGTGGGGTCGGGTCGCTCATTCCCTGTACTTTACCCTGCTATCGGAGATGGGACTTGTAGGGACTTTTCTCTTTTTAGGCATGTTGATTGGGAATATCAGGGATCACAGGTGTGTTTGTGAGCTTGAAAGGAATAAAGTGCAATATCTGGTCTCGGCCGACCATCTTACAGGGAGCGAAAAAGAGGATATGAGCCGGAAGATCAGGTCGCTCTATTTTTTTTCCAAAGCGTATTTCGGAGCCATGATTGCGTATTTGGTAACAGGCATTTTTATCTCGGTGTTGTGGTACAGTTATTTTTGGACAATTACAGCATTTTTTGTTTTGACAGGGAATTATGCCCGCAAATTGAAAGTATTGCTGGTTCGTCCGTCTGATGGTGTCTGAACTTATTATCCCGCTCTTTCAAGGTGTCCGTACTCTCCAGGAATTGTTGCATGACGATATCATCAGACAGTGACAGGAATCGG
>JALVQM010000204.1:0-967 GCA_027025615.1 Desulfobacteraceae bacterium
CTTCCAGGCACGAAATAAGTATACGTTCCGGGTACAGGAAGCGGCAGAATTACATCAATATAGACCGGTAAATTTTTTTCCATGATATCAGTAAAGCAAAGATTGATAATTTATTTGCATTCCGATATTCAATTATAACCATCCTTCGGCTTTTGTTAACAAAATCCCGAATCATTACATCCCTACCCTAACAGAGCGATGTCTTCAGACAATGCAATCATATAAAGAATTTGAACGCTGCCGGGTGTGTTAAATATTAATTGCTATTTTTACAACCTCACAAAATTAAAGTGATACATGCATACCAATCGCCTCTTTATTTCTCTGATGCTCCTCTCTGTTTTAGCCGTTTCCTGTAACAACAGTTTTAGAGAAACCGATCAGTCAGTTGACACCTCAAAGGAGTACTGGCAATCGGAAAACCTAATGAATGATATCTGGAAACAGATTCACCGTTTTGCAGCCGGTGACAGCATATTAAATAACATTTATCCGGCAAATTCTCCGGGGATTTGTGCCGATACTGCCTATCGCAATCCTGACACTGGTCCTTTTCCGGTGGAACTCACTATTGATTATGGTCTGGGGAATACATGTGCAGACGGCCGTTTGAGAAAAGGAAAAATAATCGCAGTTTTCTCGGGTTTGTATTTTGTCAAAGGAACTTTGATCAAGGTGCTAACGGAGAACTATGCAGTTGATGACATGCAGGTGGATGTCGACTTCACCATAGAAGTAAGAGACACCATAAACGGTACTTTACCTGTTCAAAGGTCGATAACCAAAGCCGTCTTTTGGACAAAAAATAAGCTAGACAACCCCGTCAAACAGTGGCTATACGGCAAGGTAACCTACTATATTTCAAACTACCAGACCACTGATTTTTCCGATGATATTTTCGATATGGGCAATGGCAACTCACAAGAAATATCCGGCATCGCCTCGGCAGGCAATTCCTACCTTGTAT
>JALVQM010000204.1:977-1709 GCA_027025615.1 Desulfobacteraceae bacterium
TGGAACAGGGAATGCGCTTTGATATGGACTGCAATTGGGAGTGGAACGGTATTTTCGATATTAAAAAACCTAACCTGGACAAGCGTAAGTGTACAATGGCTCCTGAAAAATGTTCCAATAAAATGCAGGTGGTACTCAACACCCTGACATACGATGTGAAAATCCCGTAGTATCTATTGACATGAACCGGATTGCACTCTTGTCAGGTGCCTATCCTCCGCATTAAGGAAATAATCAATCCGATTCCCAAAAACGCGGAGAAAAATCATGCGCTTCAATCTCCACACTTTCTAACACTTTTCCTATCCTGTCCAATTCTTTGTCAGGGATTTCTTTCTCGAGATAGGGAAATAACTCGCGTTCTTCAAAACGTACATGTTTTTCAACCCTCCCCGCCAAATCATTTGCCCGTTTGAATATATCTTTTTGGGTTTCAGCAGCTATCTTGCTCATCTCTTTAATTATCCGGTGGTCTTCAAGAAAAATATCCAATAAATAATCATCCCGGATATAGTTCAACAATAAAAGTTCCTCCATTTCGAAATGTTCGAGGAGATATTTATCCCAAAAATCTTTGATATAATATGCCACAATTGCCGGATCTGTGCCGGACGCATGTTTGAGGCGTGTGCAACAGATCAAGGCATGATGATGCTCTTTCGAAAATTTTACCAACCCCGGATTGCGTTTAATTGAATTAAAGATTAAAAAAAATGACCGATGTCTTAATTC
>JALVQM010000205.1 GCA_027025615.1 Desulfobacteraceae bacterium
TGGCGGGATTTTTGTTCTCCAATACCTGCTGCAGCCACTTGGTATTTCACCTAATTTTCTGTCCATGTTACCTTATCTGGCAACTTTGCTTGTTCTTTTGCTGGGCGGTCTGAAAGACAAACGACGGATGAATGCCCCTGCAATGCTGGCAGAACCATATATAAGGGGGCAGCGTTGATAAACACTTTTCAAGACTATGGGAAGGAGGTTGGAAATGGCCAAGTTTCTGTTCGTTCTCAGCAAAAAGGATGTGGAGACGGCTACCCGATGCTTTCAGTTTGCCAGGATAGCGCATGAAAAAAATCACGAGGTCGATTTGTTTTTTATAGATGATGGGGTGTTTTGGGCTGATAAAAACCGGGACTTGTCCATTGCTTCTACAACCGGTGATTGTGCTAATGACTACTTGCCCTATCTGGTAGAACAGCAAGTTCCCATCTGGATCTGAATTCCCTGTGCCAAATCTCGTCAGGTTGACGAGGCCGATTTTTACCCCAACATGACTTTGAGCGGGGGACCCCATTTGATCGATCTGGCCGCTGAATCAAAGGTGTTCAATTTTTAACTTGAAAACAGGTTGCAGGGCGATGGTGAATCATGTTTACCATCGCCTTTAATCAGGCGAGCTTTTGAACGTCAATAAGCTTGCGTAATCCACCGTGTTTAAGCAACCTAAGATGATGGTCGAGCATGATTGCATCCCACATGTAAAAGAAGGTTTTTAAAGGTTCGGCCACTTTCTCTTTGTGAACGAAAAAGATCCCCTGTCGGATAAGCTCTTTTTTTGAAAGGCCTTTTTCCAGACCGGCAACAATTCTTTTTTCGCGTAGCCTGATTTTTCCCAGAGCCTGATCCCAAGTGCGTTTAATGTTCCTGCTTATCATTCCCCCGTGGCTGGTCAATAAAATTGAAGTGTCCAGAGCCCTGAGACGACAGATGGATTCTATCATGGCTGCCAGGTCACAATTGTACCAGCCGTACCAGGGACCGAAGCGATCAATTCCCATGTCGCCGCAGAATAGAATTTTTTGATCCGCAAACCAAAAAGAGCTGTGTCCTGGTGAATGACCGCTGCTGTCCAGGATTTCAATTTTTACCTGTTTTAAAACCGGCAGCAGACCGGGTTCATAAGGTTGGGGATTTTTCAGCGGCTGGAATCCAAGGGTTTGGGTAACAAACTTGCGCCAAGGCTCTTCCAGGCCAAACGGCCTGGCGGTTTCATCCAGCAAGGTTTCAAGGTCGCTGAGGATGGCAGTTTCCCGGGCCGGTATATTAACCTTTGAGCCTGCTCTGGCGGCTCTGTGGGCCCAGGCCGAATGGTCCAGGTGGAAGTGGGTGACGAAGGCCAATTCGGGACGTTCTTTTTCAAGCAACTGGGTTGTAAGTTCTGCTCCCAGGTTGCCGTCGATGATGATTTTCCGGTCGGCTTTGATCATCAGGCCGGCACAGGCCTGGTAGTTGGTCATGGAATTTGGTTCAAGATAGACAATTTCGGGAGTCAACTCAGTTTGTCGCATTGTGTAAGCTCTTAATTGTTCAGGAAATAGCACATGTTTTTGGTCGGCCACTTGAGGCTTGGCTTGATTTCACTCCATGTCCGGGTTGGCTTTTTGTTGCAGTCTATCAAGGTAACTTTCCCATTCCATGGGAAGAAGTTGCTTTTTCTTGTTGTTACAATTTTTACAGGCAGGCACAACGTTACCTTTGGTGCTTTTACCACCTCGTGCAAGGGGAATAATGTGGTCCATGGTAAGTTCGGCGGCGGGTGTTGGCTGACCACAATAATAACAAAGGCCCTTGGCGCAGCGGCGTTTCCACCACTGGCTGTTGCGCAACTGGCGGGCCTTGTTGCGCTCGGCCCTGATTTGGGAGGAATCAAGGTCGTAGGCATATGGTGTCAATCTGTTTTTCATGGCGGTTTAGTTTAGCGCGGTTAAATATTTTTGCAACCGGCTTTTGCAGGGGGCTGCAGTCCGCAACGTTGCAGCCAGCCGTTGATTTCGGCAATCAGTATACGATAAAAATTTTCAGATCCTCCCAGCCCGCGGCGGCCGAAAAAATAATTGATTTCAAGCAAAAGGGGGCGAATTCGACCAGCTGCAAGTTCATTTTCACTGAAAAGCAGATCAAAACCAGCCAGTTCAATTCCGGTACGGCTGCAAAAGGCTTTAACAGTCCTGCGACCGGCGGTTTGAAGACAGGCAGCTGAAACATGATCAATATAGGCTCCTTGAGCCAGGTTCACCGTGGCAGGTTTGAACATCTCCGTACAGCGCCAGTATGAAAGATAACGCTGTCCTATAACCACAACCCGCAGGCACCTGTTACGGCAGTTCACATATTGTTGAATTACAAAACCACGGTGGCCTGATTTTTCAAACTCTGCAGCTCTTTCCAGGGACTTGTGAAAAGCGGCCTGATTTTCAACCAACAGAACATTGTCACCTTCGCCCCCCCAGTCAAGTTTAAAAACCAGCGGAAACTCAAAGGGTGACTTCATGTTTTTGCCGCAGGTATGGAAAAAGTCTGCCAGGCAGTTAAAAGCCATAGTGGCAGGGTGAAGTGTACCGGTTTTTTCAAATAATCGTGCCTGCCCAACCTTGCCGGGATAATCGAAGCGGGGGCCGAATGCAGGAAATACACGGGGGCAGTTAGCCATGGCCATTTGGTAAAGGGCATGGTTACAGCCTTGGGGCAGGATCACGGCAGATGCGCGCCTGATGGCCGCCAGATCCTCCCTGTCCGGTTGGCGTCCGGCACATGTAAGGTTAAGATCTGCTTCGTAGATTGGATGGTATGAAAGAATCAAGCTCAGTAACCGAATTTTCGCAAGGCCCTGGTATCCTTGCTCCAATTTTTTTGAACCCTGACGAATAACTCAAGATAAACTTTGCAACCCAGTAATTTTTCGATGGAAAAACGAGCGGCCTGCCCAATTTGGCGTAATTTTTTTCCGCCTTTGCCGATTAGGATGCCCTTCTGGGAGTTACGCTCCACATGGATGGTGGCATGGATGACGATAATGTTATTTTCAACTTCTTCTTTAAAAGCATCGACGGTGACCGCCACTGCGTATGGTATTTCCTGTCCAGTAAAGCGGATGGCTTTTTCCCTGATCAATTCAGCCACCAGGAATTTTTCAGGCATATCAGTGAGACTGTCGGGTGGATAAAAAGGCGGTCCCTGGGGAAGATGCTTTTCCATTTCCCTGATTAGAACCTCCACTTGTTGACCGGTCTTCGCACTTACGGGTACCTGGGCCAAAAAATCGTACAGTTTTGACCAGCGGGCCATTTCTTCCAGAAGTTTTGGCTTTTTAACCAGGTCGATTTTGTTAAGTGCAAGGATTGTTTTTGCCTTCTGGCTGCGTAGTTTTTTAACCAGAAACTGTTCGGCCTGAGGCATTGGTGAACTGGTATCGGCCATAAAAAGAACCAGGTCTGCTTCGGCAAGGGTAGCCAGAGCCACCTCTACTATTCGTACGTTCAATGGTTTGCTGGCTATGTGAATACCAGGGGTGTCTAAAAACACCATCTGGGAGCAGGGATTATGGGCAATACCCAGGATCCGGTTGCGGGTGGTTTGGGGTTTGTTGGAAGTAATCGATATTTTCTGCCCCAGGATCCGGTTTAAAAATGTTGATTTGCCAGCGTTGGGAGCACCGACAATGGCCACGAACCCTGACTTGAAATTATTGCCGGTTGGGGAACAAATGTTTGATTCCATGCCTAAATACCAATCCACTGTTCAATGGTAGCCCAGAGACGGTCTTTACCGAGTCCGGTTTTGGCTGAAAAAAGACAAAGCCCGGCAGGCTCCATTGCAAGGTTGGCGGCAATCTTGCGTAACTGGTTGTTGCGGCCGTTGCCCGAAAGCTTGTCTGCCTTGGTAAGCACCAGCTGATAGGCCAGGCCATGGTGCTCTAACCAGGCCACCAGATCATGATCACCGGCGCTAGGCAGATGGCGGATATCCAGAAGAGCCACTATGCCTTTCAAATTGGAGCGCTGGAGAAGATATTGTTCGATCATCGGCAGCCATTGTTTTTGTATAGCTTTGGGCACCTTGGCATATCCATATCCGGGCAGGTCGACCAGCATGAAGTGCTCATTGATGGAGAAAAAATTAATCAATTGGGTGCGTCCCGGCCGGCCGCTGGTTTTTACCAGTCGCCGGCGTCCCAGCAAGGTGTTTATAAGGGAAGATTTGCCCACATTAGAGCGACCGACAAAGGCAACCTCTGGACCCGGATGCGAAGGCCACTGGGCAGGCTTTGCGGCGCTTATTACAAAACGAGCTGATTTTACATGCATTTTCAAGCCATCAGGATAGAGCCAGATTTTGAAAATAAGTCTCCAGGCGATCCATGCCGGTAGCGATATTTTCCAGGGAATTGGCATACGAAAAACGCAGATAGCCTTCCCCGTTTTCACCAAAGTCGATACCGGGAGTTACTCCCACGTGGGCTTTTTCAAGGATATCAAAGGCCAAGCGGTAAGAATCGGAAGAAAAATGCTTTACATTGGCGAAAACATAAAAAGCACCTGTGGGTTCGACGGTGATACCCAGGCCTATTTGTCGCAGTCTTTTGATCATGAAACGCCGACGCTGATCGTAGGTGGTTTTCATCCGCTCAACGTCCTTATCGGCACTACCGGTAAGGGCGGCAATACCGGCCATTTGGGAAACCGTATTTGCTGAAATAAAGAAATTTTGATGTATTTTTTGAATGGTACGGATAAAATTTTTAGGTGCGATAAGGTAGCCTAATCTAAGGCCGGTCATAGCGAAAAGTTTTGAGAATCCGTTGAGCACAAAGGCCTCGTCGGTAAATTCAAGAATTGAATGCTCTTGTCCTTCATAAACCAGGCCATGATAGATTTCGTCCGACACAACATAGGTGCCCAGCCCTGCAATTGTTTGAATCCGTTCGGCATCTAGGAGATTGCCGGTAGGGTTGGAGGGCGAGTTGATCATAATGGCGCGGGTTTTGGAGGACATTTTTTCCTTAATTGCTTCCGGCTGATATTGGAAACCGTTTTCTTCGTATACCGGTACGGTAACAGGTTTTCCTTCCAGGAACCTGATAAAATTAGGGTAGCAGGCGTAATGCGGGTCGGAGATAATTACCTCGTCGCCAGGGTCCAACATGGCGGCAAAAGCCATGAAGATGGCCGGTGAGCTGCCGGAAGTCACCACCACCTGGTCAGGATCAACCATCACCCCGTAACGGCGGTAGTAGTAAGCGGCAATGGCTTCCCTGAGCTGCAAAAGCCCCAGGCTGTGGGTGTAATGGGTATGGCCATCGGCAAGAGCCTTGCATGCAGCTTCATTGACACAGGCCGGGGTGTCAAAATCAGGTTCTCCAACTTCCAGATGTATAACGTTCGCCCCGTTGGCTTCCAATTCACAGGCTTTTTCAAGCACGTCCATGACGATAAAAGAAGTCAGGTCTTTTGTGCGTTTTGCCAACATGCTGCCA
>JALVQM010000206.1 GCA_027025615.1 Desulfobacteraceae bacterium
CCTGGCGGCAATCTCACGGGTGGTATATCCGCGGCCAATAAGCCGGAAAACCTCCAGTTCCCGCTCGCTGAGAAGTTCGCATACATCCTGGTCATTATGACGGAGACGGTCGGCGAGATGGATCAGGATATGCTCTTTTACATTTTCATTGAGATAAATTTTCCCTGCCAGGACATGACGGACGGCAGTCACCACAGACTCCATGGCTTCCTGTTTCATTATATAGCCCCGGGCCCCTGCGCGGATGGCCCGCTCGGCATATAGCAGTTCGTCATGCATTGACAGGATCAATACCGGCAGGCGTCTGTCATGGGCGACCACTTCATGGACCAGGTCAATGCCGTCACTTTCTTTCAGGGTAATATCAGCGATAATCAAGTCAGGACGGGTTTCCCGGATAGCTTGCCAGGCGGCAGGCACGGTCTCGGCTTCGGCACAGACAACCATGTCGGCTTCCTGGTTTATCAGCTCCCGCAATCCCCAGCGAAAGATGGGATGATCTTCGACGATGAGTATTTTTTTCTTTTCGCCCACAAGCCTCCACCCGCCCTGTTTACTTTGTAACCCCTGGCGCCAGGACCAGGCGCACAATAGTGCCTTTTCTTCTGCTGCGCTGTATTTCCAGGCCGGCTGCAATCATCTTGGCACGAAAACCCATTATCCGCAACCCCATCCCGCCCGGCGGCGGCGGGTCCGGGATTCCTTTGCCGTCATCTTCAACCGTTACCATTAATTGTCCCTGGTACAGGACAAGCTCAATATAAATATTTTCAGCCCCTGAATGACGTGCGGCGTTGTAAACCGCCTCCTGCACAATTCTGAAAATATGGGTTGCAACCAGGTGATCGGCAATCGAAACGTCGCGCTCGCCATGGAAGTTGCATTTCAGGCCAAACATGGATTCAGTGTTGACAGCCAACTCTTCCAGAGCCGGTGCCAACCCATGATCGACACAGTGTACCGGGCACAAGCCCCGGGCCAACCGACGGGTCTTGGAAATAGCATCTTTCAATAAATCGGCAATCTTTTCTGCAAACTTTGCCTGTTTCGGTTCAGATTGCCGAAGGTTGTTGCTGAGCACTTTGGCAAGTCCCTCTATACCGATCAGGTGTGGCCCCAGGTCATCATGTAAATCCTGGCCTATCTTCTGCCGTTCACGGTCGCCAATGTCGAGCAACTCCTTTTCAAGCCTTTTCAACTCGGTAACATCCCGGTGAATAATTACCGAGCCCAGCAGATTGCCCTGGACGTCCCGGTAAACCGATCCCCTTATGCTCACGTCAACTGTAGTGCCATTTTTTGTGAAACGGCGGGTCTCTAAACTGTAAACCGGCTGGCCGGAAACAATCGCCTGAATTCCTTTCCTGGTCTCCCGCCAACTGTCGGCAGGTACGAAATTTTCCATTTTACGGCCCCTGCATTCTTCCAGAGTCCAGCCAAAAACCTGGGTAAAAGCCGGATTCAGATAGATCACCCGGCCTTCCATGTCGTAGACAATAATTGGATCAGGGGCTGCTTCCATGACCGAGCGGTAGCGCTCCTGGCTTATCCGCAGGGCTTCCTCGGTATGACGGTGTTCGGCTATCTCGGCTTTGAGGGAAGCACTATAGCGTTCAAGGCGTTTAGTGTAGAGATCGAAGTAGTAGGTCAACTGTTCGATTTCATCCATTGACACCTTCGCGGGCAAAGGTGCGGGCTTAGCTCCCCGGTTCATGCGCTGAATCAGGCGGGCAAGGGGATGGGTAATTGAATTGCTGATCCAAAATGAGATAGGCAGGATAAGGATCATGGAAGCAAGAAAAGTAAACACAATGACGTTGCCCACGGTATTAAGGGGTGAATAAAACTCGTCCAGGTAACTGGAAGAGGCCACCAGCCATTTATACTCGGGCAGGTAATTAAAAATAACCAGTTTTTTGCGGGGCCTGTCCTCTCCCGGATTTCGCCAGGAATAAACCAATTTGCCGTTTTTGCGTTTGAGCATGGTCCGCAGCGGCTCGTGGGCCAGGGACTTGTTTTGAAAGATATTGAAGCCCTGGATTTTGGGATGAATAATTGCGTTCCCATGCCTGTCGATTACAAAGGCATAACCACTGCGCCCGAAACGCAACGCCAGGACGCTGTCACGAAAATCCTCTACATTGACAAGGGTATTGAATTCTTCACGGTAGGAAGAGACAGTTATGATCCAGTCCCAGGGCGCGAAATAGGTCATGTACATCGCCTTGGGCCGTGGCCGGGCTTCTCCTGGATTGCGCCAATCGTACTCCAGATAGCCCCGCTTGTTTAAAATCATTTTTTGTACAAAATCATGCCGGGATATGTCCACGCCCACAAGCTCGGCCTTGGGATGAACGAGCAAAACCCCCTGGCTGTTTAATACGGCTATATAACCCGTGGTTCCAATCGGCTGGGCCAGCAACAATTCAGCCACCTGCTTTTTGGCCTCCTGCTGGCTGATCATCCCTTTTTTGTAACGGTTGTAAAAATAACTAACCAGGTCCAAATTTTTTTCAGCTACCGCCCGCAGATGGTTCTTGATGGAGACCGAGGCGGCCGTATTGACCATGTTAAGCAAAGTGGCTGTGGAGTTTTTCAGTTCGCTTTCAAGGGTAGTCTGCACGGTACGCTTCAAAAGAGAATACATGATAAAGCTGTCCATGCTGATAACGATGGCAAAAGCCAGGCTGTAGGCTAGCAGCAATTTATGCCGAATGCGAATTGTCCTGAAAAAGCGAATAAAACGCATTATAAGGTTCATGGCAGATACCCTTTGTTTCCCCTGTTCAGGAACCGAAAAACCTAAGCCAGGGCACTTTGAAATCCTTTTCTATCCTTTTTTGAAGGCGAGCCACTTCGGCCAAGGCAGCTTTGAGCAAAGAACGCTGCTTTCTCGTCAAACTGGTCGGATCCAGGTAATTATCCGGCTCCCTGCCCTGACGGTATTGTTTCAGGTTTTCCTGAATCTTAAGCTTCATCAAAGTTTCAAAGCTGGTTCGCAACCGGGTTGCTTCCCTGGTGCTCAATACCCCCATAACCTCCAGTTGGTGAACCCGCTCCAAAGTACTGCTTGGGGCAATCCGGTTCTGGACAGCCAACAGCCGTATACCGTTCACCAAATGTATTATACCGGCGGTTTTCAGATTGATAAGCCCTTGATGGGGACCGCTTTTTTCGGTTACCAGGGTTCCCAGCAAACCTAGGGGAACCGAAAAAGTATGGTCGTCGTTGCTGAGCATATGCCGGGCAGCCAGGGAGCCGGCGAAAGAACTGAACAAGGCCCTGCGCAGCTTCCGGCCAAGCCGCATGTCGCCCCATACCGGCTGGAAATCCAACAAGATCGTAAGCCGACGGGTATCCCGGGGATCTACCGAATTCATCCAGTCACCTATCCTGGACTGCCACCTCTCCAGCGGTCCCCGCCATTGATCAGATACGGCCATCACCCCGCCCGGACATAGAGCAAAACCACAGTGTTTCAATCCCTTGACCGTCGATTCAGCCAGGTTTTGAAAATATAGACCGGCCTTGTGCCGCAGGTCACTGTCGCGGCAATCTTCGAATACAAGGCCGTTGTCCTGATCAGTACGGAAAGTCTGCTCATTCCGGGCTGCGCTGCCCATATTTATCCAGCAGTAGGCCAGAGGCGCCGGACCTGGTCCGGTACGGACCAGCTTTTCTTCGGTCAATTGAATAATCCGACATGTAATTCCATGATGCAGGGCTGATATGGTTGCCAGCAGCTTGCCCAATCCGACCCGGGCATCCACCATTTCCGCCAGGAGTTCATCAACCTGCCGACTGACCATAGCCAGCGAATCAATGTCCGGACAGCTTGAAATTTTTTCCAGTCGCTGCTCAATTTCCATGCCTGGCCCATTCCACCTTCAAAGTATCGCCAACTCCAAAAGCCCCCGTTTTCAAACGCAAGGCTGTTCAGGGTAATACACAGGGGGCTGATGTTTTGCAAGTTCATCACTTGGAACAACGATTGATTTTGCAACCAACTTGACAAGTCTGAAAGGCGACGCTATATATGACTGAGCGTTCGTTCGGAAAAACACTTTCGCCATTTGAAAAACCTACAAGGCTTGTTACATGGAGCAGGGAACCGCATCGGCCAAGGATGTACCAACCCAGGTTAAAAACAAAAACCTGGTTGCCCGGCGCCGGCGTCAAATAGTTGATGCCGCCGTGGACCTTTTCTTTGCCAATGGCTTTCACAAAACCACCACCCGGCAGATTGCTCGGGCGGCAGGCATTTCAATCGGTTCGTTATATGAATACATCGCCTGTAAAGAAGATATTCTCTACCTTGTCTGCGATGCAATCCATGCCGAGATCGAAGCCAGTGTATCAGAAGCACTTGATAGAGCGCGCGACGGCAGCAATCCTTTAGCGGAAGTCATCCGGGAGTATTTCCTGGTATGCCACCGCATGAGCGACCATATCCTTTTGATTTACCAGGAGACCCAATCACTTCCATCAAAATGGCGCAAGGTGGTTCTGGAAAACGAAATCCGGATTACCGGTATTTTTACACGCATTCTGGTCCAATTGATGGAAGGCGGGCATCTGCCTTCCATGCAGGACAGCGCCCTGGATTTGATAGCTCACAATATAACCGTGCTTGGGCACATGTGGACTTTCAGAAGATGGTTTCTGGCGTGCCATTACAGTATAGATCAATACATAGAACTGCAAACAGCCTTTATCCTGGGAAGTTGCACGTCCTGCCGATAAAGCTTTCGCCGGAACCGGGCAATTTTGCGTATCGGTAACCAACAGCAGGAACAAAGTACAACCAAATATACATTCAAGGGGGACATAAATGGATTTTGAACTGACCAAAACACAAAAAGACATTCAAAAAGCGGTAAGAGATTTCTGCAAAGGTGAATTTGACAAGGACTTGGCCCTGGAGCTGGAAGAAAAGCACGAGTTTCCCAAAAAAATATGGCAAAAGGCTGGTGAGCTCGGCCTGATCGGTGTCCACTACCCGGAAGAGTATTCCGGCCAGGGACTTGGTTCCATGGAGTGCATCCTGGTAGTAGAAGAACTGTGCCGCAACGACTCCACCATCGGCAGTGCGGTTGCCCTGGCTTCTTTTGCTTCTGAACTTATCATGCATTACGGCAGTGAAGAACAAAAACAAAAATATCTTCCCGAGGTCGCCGAAGCAAGGATGTTATCAGCCGGCGCTTTCACCGAGCCTGACCATGGGTCCGATATCACCTTCATGAATACCACAGCTGTCAAAGACGGTGATCACTGGGTAATCAATGGAGGCAAAACCTTCATTACCAATGGTGGCCTGGCAGGGTTTTATTCAGTATTGTGCCAGACTGATCCGGACGCCAAGCCCGGATATCGCGGCCAAAGCCTGATCCTGGTGGAAGCCGATCGTCCTGGTGTAAGCACTTCTGACGTGGGCCGCAAAATGGGTATCCGGATGATGGCTACCGCCGAAGTTATTTT
>JALVQM010000207.1 GCA_027025615.1 Desulfobacteraceae bacterium
TGATCAAGTTCTATCCCGGTGATCCCCGGAAAATTATTGACTTTGTTGTCTCCCAGGGGGAAAAACACCGGCTTCACGACAAAGAACTGACAGCAAACTTTCAGGCGCTTGGTCTCTCGCTGGACAAGGTCCGTCTTGTGGAACACCACCAGGCCCATGCAGCCACTGCCTATTACCTTTCTCCTTTCTCTCTTGAGCACAAACCCGCGCTGGTGATTACCTTGGACGGATCCGGTGACGGACTGGCAGGAACGGTGTCACTCGTCGACAGCACCGGTCATTGGCAGCGACTGCACAACATCTCTTCGTTTGACTCCCTCGGCATCATCTACTCCAGGGTAACCCAGTATCTTGCCATGAAGCCGTGGGAACACGAATTCAAGCTCATGGGCATGGCCCCGTACGCAGCTCCTGAATACGCTGAAAAGGTCTTTGCCATCCTCAACGGATACCTGCGCCTCTCCCCGGATAATCTCTCTTTTGAAAACCAGGGAAAACTCTGGGGAAACAGCCTGCTGGAACAGCTCTGGCATGATCTGCGGGAACACCGGTTCGACGCGGTCGCGGCCGGAGTTCAACTCCTGCACGAGCGCCTGATCGTTCCTTTTACAGATAGCTGGATCAAAAAAACAGGTATCCGGAATGTGGCGGTGGCCGGCGGCTGCTTCATGAACATCAAGGCCAACAAACTGCTCATGGAACTGGACAGTGTCGATGACCTTTTTGTGATGCCCTCATGCGGTGACGACTCCTGCGCCATTGGCGCCGCCCTGTGGGAAGGCTCGCGCCTCAGCACGGAGTATAACCGGGAAAACCTCTCGGGCCTGTACTGGGGGCCGGAGTTCAGCGAGCCGGAAATCATTGAAGCCCTGAACCGGTACAGTGACGCTGTTGATTACCGGAAATCAGACGATATAGAAAAGGAATCAGCCCGACTGCTGGCCGATCACAAGATCATCGGCAGGATGTCGGGAAGGATGGAATGGGGTTCAAGGGCGCTCGGCAACCGGTCCATTATCGCCAACGCCAGCCGCCTGCAAAATATCAGAAAGCTTAATGCCGCCATCAAAATGCGTGATTTCTGGATGCCTTTTGCTCCCTCCATCAAATGGGAACGACGACACGACTATGCAGTGATCAAAAAAGAGATCCCGGCCTACCACATGGTCATGGGATTTGACTCAACCCCACCGGCCCGGGAGCACCTGATTGCAGCCCTGCATCCCTATGATTATTCCATGCGGCCACAGTTTGTGAAACAGGAGCATACCCCCGGTTACCATCGCCTGTTGACGGAGTTTGAAAAACTGACCGGATACGGCGGGGTCCTGAACACAAGTTTCAACCTGCATGGCTGGCCTATTGTCTGCTCCCCCGATGATGCGATCACCACCTTCCTGAAATCTGATCTGGATTGTTTGACCCTTAATGATTTTCTGGTTTGGAAAAAGGGTAAATCATGAAAAAACTCCCCATAGGCATTCAGACATTCAGTGAAATAAGGCAGGAAAATCATGTTTATGTTGATAAAACCGGTATTGCCCTGCGACTGATTGAAGGAGGAAAATACTATTTCCTCTCACGACCGAGAAGATTTGGCAAGAGCCTTTTTGTTTCCACCCTGCAGGCCCTTTTCGAGGGAAGAAAAGAACTCTTCACCGGTCTGGCAGCGGAAAACAACTGGGACTGGAACAAACAGTATCCGGTTATAAATATCAGCTTTGCCGGGGTGGCGAGAACAGTTGCCGACATGAAACAGGATATTGAAAATATCCTCAGTAGAAACCAGAAACGACTGGGAATAACCTGTGAAAGAACAGATGATATTGGCGGCTGTTTTCGTGAATTAATTGAAAAATTGTTTGAACAATACGGAAAAAAAGTTGTCATCCTTGTGGACGAATATGACAAATTGATCCTCGACAACCTGGATCAGACGGAAATCGCCCTCCAGGCCAGGGAAATTCTCAGGGACCTCTACACCACCATCAAAGGCGCGGATGAATTCATAAAATTTGCCTTTCTGACCGGGGTCAGCAAATTTGCCAAGGTATCTGTTTTCAGTGGTCTGAATAACCTCAAGGATATTACCCTGGATAAACGGTATGGAACCATTTGCGGATACACACAAAATGATCTGGAAACCGTGTTTGCGGCTCACCTGCGAGGCGCAAACATGGACAAGGTCCAGGAATGGTACAATGGATACAATTTTCTTGGAGAAAGGGTTTATAATCCCTTTGATATCCTTTTATTTATTGACCGGGGTTTTGAGTTCAGCAACTACTGGTTCGCCACCGGCGCGCCCACTTTTCTCATCAAGCTGATTCAAAAACACAACTATTTTATTCCAAAGCTCCATAATCTACGGGTCGGAAGCTCTTTGATTGACACCTTTGATATAGAACGGCTGCAACTGGAACCAATTCTGTTCCAGGCAGGTTACCTGACGATCAATGGTGTGCAACAAACCGGCGCTGTCACCATGTACAGCCTGACCTTTCCCAACCTGGAGACACGCTATTCGTTCAACGATTTCATCCTGGAATATCTGACCAATCAAACCAGTGAAAAATCAGAATTCCAGATCGCCATTTACACTGCTCTTGAAAATGCGGATCTGCAGGCATTGCAAACAACACTCACCTCCCTGTTCGCATCCATTCCATACAATAATTACGTCAACAACACCATCAGCAGCTACGAAGGCTACTACGCCAGTGTCATCTACGCCTATCTCGCCAGCCTGGGACTGGATATTACCGCGGAAGACGTAACCAGCACCGGCCGGATCGATCTGACCGTCAGACTGGGAGACAATCTATATCATGGAGTTCAAGGTTGACGGCAAGGGTTCGGCCCTTGAACAGATCAGGGACAAAAAATATCAACATAAATATCTTGCTGAGGCACGACAGAAAAACAAAAATATCTTTTTGCTTGGTATTGATTTCAGGGCCGATAAAAAAAATATCAGTGAATTTGCATGGGAAAAGGCAGAACTATGAAAAAATATCCGGTTGTGATGGCACTTTGAATAGAATCTTCAATCTGCACGGCTGGCCCATTGTCTGCTCACCCGATGACGCGATCACCACCTTTCTGGAATCTGATCTGGACTATTTGACCACTAAGGCGGGCTTTACCCGCACCCCAATAAATCGTAGGAGCCCGCCCCTGCGGGCGATAATGACGGTGCAGGCAATTCGCCCCAATCGCCCGCAGGAGCAGGCTCCTACACCGTGCCTGAAAATTTTCTTGTTTTTTTATGACAGGAATTCAGGAGTAAGGCACTGATTTCCTTGTGTGGAAGAATTAGACTAAAAGCCGGGACAAAAAAATCTATTACTGATAACAAACCACCCAAACGAAACATGATCAGCTCTGAAATAAACCTGAAACAATCTCCTTACTCTTCCCGCCTGTAAAAATGTGCGGTATTGCTTTTTCTTATAATCCTGACAGTCGGCAAAACTTGCTGAACATGAAAATGACGCAAGCCCTTCAGGAAATGAAACACCGCGGCCCCGACGATTCAGGTATACAGAAAGGAACCCTATGGGCTGTCGGACATTGCAGACTTTCCATCATTGACCTTCAGGCAAGCCGCCAACCCATGATGGATAAAAACAAGCGTTTTTACTTTGCCTATAACGGTGAAACGTATAACTTCAAAGAACTCAGACATAGCCTGAAACAGCGATGGAACTTTCAAACAGCAGGTGATACGGAAACCGTAATGGCAGGGCTGATAATAGAGGGACCGTCTTTCCTTCAAAAAATGAGAGGAATGTGGGCACTGTCACTCTGGGATAGCCTGAAACAAAAGCTGTTACTTGCCCGGGATAGACTTGGTAAGAAACCGCTGTATTTTACGACCGATAACCATACGTTCTCTTGCGCTTCGGAATTAAACGGCTTGCTCAAGCTTTCAGCATCCTCAGAGGAAGAAGATCCGAATAGTGCCGCAGATTACCTCCGCTATGGATATTATCTTCCTGGAACGACCATATACAAAGGTGTACAAGAGGTCCTTCCGGGGCATTATCTGCTCTGGTCCCCGGACCAGTCGCATGAACAACATTCATTCTGGGGACTTGCTTTCGGACAGTTCTCCGGGTCTAAACGGGAAGCCGGCCTCATCCTGCAGGAAAAACTGGTAGCTGCTGTTCGACGAAGGCTGGTTGCCGATGTCGAGGTTGGCGCCTTTCTTTCCGGCGGCATAGATTCGTCTCTGGTTGTCGGCATCTTGGGCGACAGACTGAATGTGCATCCCAAGACATTTACCATTGGTTTTTCCGACAAAGATTTTGACGAACGTTCCTATGCCCGGCTGATTGTCGAACGATTCGGCACAGAGCATTACGAAGAATGTGTAACCCTTGAAGATTCAAACAAGCTGACCGATCTTGTCCTCAATCATGTCGGCCAACCCTTTGCCGACTCTTCCCTTCTCCCATCTGCAGCGGTTGCCGGACTGGCATCGTCCCATGTCAAGGTTGCACTCTCCGGAGATGGTGCCGACGAACTGTTCAGTGGTTATCAACGCTATCAGGTCAGAGCCATTTTACGGTGGTATACTCGTCTTCCTTCAAAAATCCGCAAAAATCTTGAAAAGGTGATTCGTGCGATTCCTGGACCTATAGCACATCATAGCTGGAATTTGATCAAAAAAGCTCATCTCTTTCTCGACATTGCGCAGCGACACCTTGACGAAACCCCTTATGTCGGGTCGTTGATGTACTCCAGAAAGGATTTCATGAGACTGGTGCCCGATCTTGCCCAAATGGGCCATACGCCGCCCAACCTGCCCGAACAGACCCGCCTGGATGATATTCACGCCATGATGGCGGCCGACACCCTGGTGTATCTTCCGCAGGACAACTTGCTCAAGGTAGACAGAGCGAGTATGTCTCGCTCCCTGGAAGTACGCTCTCCATTTGTTGATCATGACATTGTCGAGTTTGCATTCTCACTTCCACGATCATGGCACCGTTCTGGATTAATGGGAAAAAAAATGCTCAGAGACAATTTCAGTGACCTGCTTCCCGCCCGGTTGTGGCAGCGAAGAAAACAGGGATTTGCCGTACCCGTCCACGTTTGGTTTCGGCAGGGTATGGAAACAACCTTGCAGGAACTGTTGTACACTTCAAGCACATCAATCAACAGCGGTTTTGTTGAGCAGATGATTGATGAACATAAAACATGCAGACGGGACCACGGATATCGACTCTGGAACATTTACATTTATCTTCTCTGGCGGCAACAACACATGAAAAGATCATGAGAAACAAGCACATCGCAATGATTCTGCCAGAACTTGGTGGGGGCGGTGCCGAACGTGTTCTGCTTCTTCTGGCCCGCTCTTTCACCGCCAACGGCATTGATGTTGACCTGCTGCTTATCAAAAAACGGGGAGAATACCTCAAAAATACCCCTCCGGACATTCGTATCA
>JALVQM010000208.1 GCA_027025615.1 Desulfobacteraceae bacterium
ATCGAGGATGTTGAACGAGGTGTCTCCGCCAAGATCAATGATGACGTGGTCGGCGGTTAGCTTTTTGACAGCCCGGATAAGTTTCAGCTTGCGGACAAAGGGCAGGTTGGGAGCTCCCAGTCGACTGCTGCCGCCCCCGATCAGCAAGGGGCCATGGGGAGTCTGGACTGCGATTTCTTCCAGGCTGGCCACCTTTTTGTCCAGGAAATCATTGATGCGGTGCTTCAGGGCCCAGACCCCCATGTAGAGATGGAGGTTGGCCCCTCCCAGATCCAGGTCGAGCAGGATGACCCTTTTGCCCTTCCTGGCAAGGAAAGTTCCCAGGTTGGCTGCAAATATGCTTTTGCCCACTCCGCCCTTGGCGCCACCTATGGCAATGATTTTTCCGGGTTCAAGGGGTAGTATCCTCATATTCATAGCTATTGCATGGTATGGTTTATAGTCGTCGAATTATCATTTTTTATCATCGGTAGTTGCGCCCAAAACTTGACCGCAAAGGCCGGTTCGGATATGGCCTGACAATTGTCGGCCTTGAACCCGGATTTTGCAGCTGGCAGGTTTGGCGGAGATGCGAGGCGGAGGGCAGGCAAAGGCATTTGAAGTGCATAATCCGGGTTAAACAGCCTGTTAAATTGCATGGAGCGGTTTATGCCTGAATTACCAGAGGTACAGACCCTGGTGGACGACCTGAAAGCCTTGGGCACGATCGGACAGAGGATAGAAGCGGTCAAGGTCCTTTGGCCATCCCTGCTTGCCGGAACCGGGCCTGACGAATTCTGCCGGCACCTCAGGGGACAGGTGATCAAAGGCATCCGGCGGCGAGGCAAGTATATTGTCTGGACCATGGGGAAAAATTGCTACCTGGTTGTCCACCTGCGCATGAGCGGTCACTTCTTTTTTGCCGGGACTGGCAAGCCCCGGGCCAGGCATGTTCATATCCTGTTTCAGCTTGCCGACGGGCGCTGGCTGGCATATCAGGATACACGCAAGTTCGGACGCTTTTACCTGGTGTCCGATCCCGGGATAGTTGTTGGCAAGCTGGGGCCTGAGCCCCTTGACAAGAGGTTGACGGCCTCCAGGTTGGGCCGGATGCTGGCAAAACGCCACCGCCGGATCAAACCTCTGCTGCTGGACCAGACTTTTATTGCCGGCCTGGGAAATATCTATACAGACGAAGCCCTCTGGGAAGCTTCTATCCACCCCCTGACCCTTGCCTGCAATCTGGCTGCCGACGATGTACCCAGGCTCTTGCGGGCGATACGCAAGGTTTTGCGGCAAGGAATCCGCAACCGGGGAACCTCCCTTGGAAAAGGATTGAACAATTTTAGCAACCTTGAACGCCGGGCAGGGGGCAATGCCGGGGGTTTGAAGGTCTACCGGCGGTCCGGACGGCCTTGTCCCCGTTGCGGGACCTTGATTGAGCGTATGGTGGTTGCCCAGCGCAGCACGCATGTCTGCCCCGCATGCCAGCAAGAGCCCGACCCCTTGTCAAAATGTTGACTATTCCACGATGTAAATGTCGTGGATCTCTGTAAGTTTGCTGCGTATGCTGGACAGGATTATGGTTACCGGGTCGGTCTGCTGGCTGAAACCGGCCTGAGAAAAACAGTCGTTCAGCAGGGCGTCGTTACCAGTGTAGAGCTGGAATTCGTCGATGATATAAGGAGCCACCGCTTTGCAAAGCTTTTGAAAATCGGA
>JALVQM010000209.1:0-13915 GCA_027025615.1 Desulfobacteraceae bacterium
GAAAACGCCGTCGGATATGCTTTCCAGGATAGCCTTGGTAGGTGAGATTTCCGGATTTTCTTTTTGGTCATGATTTTCCATCTCGCTGTCCTTTAAAACCTTTATGCCTGAGAAAGACCAAAAGATGCACCAGGAACCCGTGGTTGTTAAAAACCGTCCAATTGATACATCTTCCAGCAGCCAGACGGATAATTGCTGCCGCCTGTCTTAACTCCCGGCAAAAACCGGGAGCAGATTTTTGCGAGGCGATTATGATTGGATCTTCCCCGGAAATATTTTCCATTTTATTATCAGCAGAATCCCGGTTATTGCCATGGCAAAGCACAGAATTTGGCCCATGGAGAAGAAAAGAAAAACAAAGCCCAGCTGAGTGTCCGGTTCACGAAAAAATTCTATAAGGAATCTGATTGTGCCATAACCGATAAGGTAATAAGGAAGCATCATACCGGGTTCCTGTTTGCGCTTGCGAATGGTCCACAGTATTGCGAAAAGCACCAATCCTTCAAAAAATGCTTCATAAAGCTGGGAAGGATGTCTTAGATGATTACCGGGAGCGTCAGGGAAATACATACCCCAGGCTACCTTGGTAGTTCTTCCCCACAGCTCGCCATTGATAAAGTTTCCTATCCTGCCAAAAGTATAACCGGCAGGTATGGCAGGAATTATCAAGTCCGCTGTATTCCGGAAATCAAGCTTGTACTTGCGGATGTAATACCATGCCCCTGCAATGGTGCAAATCAAACCACCGTGGTAGGACATCCCTGCAATACCGGTGAAATGAATTCCATTTTCAAAGGTAAAAGGAAGAAAAATTTCCAGAGGATGGTTTAAATAGTAGTCAAAATTATAGAAAACGACGTAGCCAAGCCGGGCGCCGATTATCAATCCTGCAATCATGTAGGTCATCAAGCCCTGGACATGCTCAATTGGTATCTGGAAGCGTTTTTCGTGTTTCAACCTGTATGATACAAGCAGGTAAGTCGTCAGAAATGCCAGGATATACATTAACCCATAATACTGCAGACGGAAATCTCCGATTTGGATGATAACCGGATCCAATTTTTCGGGAAGGTGCTGCCAGGCTGATAAAAAAGAACTCATGAAACCTCTACAATTCGAATTTTAAATCAACTTAAAAGATGACCTGCTTCAAGCTTCTAACTTGCTGAAGGCCTTTTGAAGCGTTTGTTCCAGAGTGGGTACGTAAAATGGTTTTTTCAGAAAACCTAAGCACCCCCTTGAAAGCATGGCGGCCGAACGTTCCTGCTTGTCATATCCACTGATCAGGATTACTTTAACCGCCGGGTTGATAGCACTGAGTGCGTGGAATACCTGTTCTCCGCTTACGTGAGGCATTACAATATCAAGTACGACAAGAGAGATTTTATTCTTGTACTTCTGGTAAAGCTTTATTGCCTGGTGCCCTTCGTTGGCCATAATTACCTCGTAGCCTAATTCCTGAAGAATTACTGCCGTAACTTCTAAAATTATTTCTTCTTCATCTACAACCAATACTACTGTTCCGCCAGGCTTTGTTCCTGCCTCTGCTTTTATTTCGTCAGGAATTGATTTGTCTTTGGTTTTGGTTTGTATTTCAGTATCAGTATTGGGTATGGCAGGCAGGTAAACACTGAATGTGGTTCCCTTGCAGGGCTTAGATCTGACTTCTATGTGGCCGCGGTGGCTTTTCACGATACCATATACGGAAGCCAGACCTAAACCTGTTCCGCGCCCCATTTGCTTGGTGGTAAAGAATGGTTCGAAGATGCGTTTGCACGTGGTTTGGTCCATCCCACTGCCATTGTCCACAACATCGAGACGTATATATTCGTTCTGTGCCGCCCATAATTGATTGAATTTTGTAATCGGCAAGTTGACGTTGGTTGTTTTGATTATGATATCGCCCCCTTTTGGCATGGCATCGGCGGCATTTATCAAAAGGTTGAACAGCATTTGCTCCATATGCCCTTTGTCGGCTTCGGTCAACATCAGGTTTTTGTTTAAATTGTAACTGACAGTTATGTCTTTCCTGGTGGCGGCCAGGGTATTTCCAACTTCCAGTATAATGGAATTCAGGTTTACATTCTTTATCCTGTAACGACCACCACGTGCATAAGCGAGAAGTTGAGAAGTCAGTTTCGAGCCGGAAGGCACTAGCTTTTCAATGCTTAGCAGATTGGAATATATGGAATGGTATGGTTTAAATGCCCTGAGGGCAGGAGACAGGTTCCTCTGGATGCCCATCAGAAGGTTGTTGAAATTATGGGCGATGCAACCTGCCAGGATACCTATCGATTCCAGCTTATGGGCATTTTGAAGTCTATCTTCCAACTTTTTCTGAAGGGTTATGTCCTTGATAATACATAGTATTGCCGAACGGTTATCCCACGTGATCGATACTGCCTTCAAGTCCGTATACCTGATGTCCCCGTTATTTGTAACCAGACGGCACATGACCGAAGATGTTTCTATCTGTGATGCCATGCGTTGCTTGTAACATTGCCGTAAATATTGTTGATCATCAGGGTGGATAAAATCCCAGATTGTATTGCCTTGGAGGCAATCGGGAACAATACCCGCCGTTTCTTCAGCCACAGGGTTGGCAAAAGCTATCTTCTGATCCTGGACCACAATAATGGCATCTTTCGCATTTTCAACCAGTTGACGGTATTTCTCTTCTGAAATTTTAAGCACTTCTTCGGCTTTTTTACGTTCAGTGATATCAACCAGAACACCCTGGACACCGGTTGTATTGCCTTTTTGAAAAATGGGACGGGCGCTTGTTCTAACCCATTTTATCTTTCCGGATTTGGTCATGAAACGGTATTCGGTGGGTTCCGCTATGCCTTGCAGGACATTTTTAAAGCTTTCGTTACGTTCTGCCAAGTTTTCAGGATACACGAATTCGACAAAACTATGTCCTATAAGCTCATCGGGGCGATATCCGCTGACTGTTTCAACATTCGGGTTTATGTAAGTAATGACCGCATTTGAGTCGGTGGCGTATATAATGTCATTCAGATTTTCAACAAGCTGCCTGTATGTATCAAGGTTTTTTGCAAGCCGGCAGTTTTTTTGACGTTCATTTTCCAGGACAGTTTGCAGGGATGAAAGTTTGGCTTGAAGCGTATTGTCTTTAGTCCTTTGAGAGGCGTCCATTTATGTTCCTTAGTGTGCAGGGGCTGACTTTTCGATGAGTTTCAACATTTTTTCATTAATAGCGTGGGTTGAAGCAGGTGTATTGCGCAGTGCCAAGCTTATTATCCCAGGCAGGTCTGTTTTGTCAATCTGCCTTGTTTGATGGTTAAAAACATAAACTGATATAGGGGTTGAACTGCATTCATTTTTGTCATTGCGGCCTGATGCAGGCAGTTCCAAATCAGGCTAGGTTTGTTTGATTGCTTGTTGAAAAACTGATGCGCCGAGCTTTTGCCCACCTAAAATTCTAATACAATGCTGGTTTGGCAGGTGAAGACTTTGGATTTCAATATTATTTTTATTTGTTGCTGCTTCCGGCATAACGTTTTCAACAGTCCGTTAAACATTACAACGCTTAAACATAAGCATCAGCAGACGTTGCCGTCTTTTTATGCAATGCACCCAGCCGTGCAATGGGAATCATCCGCCTTGAAGTCCGTCGTTTAAACATGATGCCCTTATCTTGAAATTGTTGCGAAACAGTCTTGGCCTTGTGATGTATAAGAAAAAATAAATCACTGTATGGATATGTGAACATAAATTTATCACCTATGGGCCTTTCAGCCCTAGTTTCATGACCTGGTGATGATCCAGATCTTGACTGCAGGGTTATTGATTCTAAAACATTTTTTTGTCGGCAAGCTATCCTGCTGTATTATTGGTAAAAAACTGCAAGGTATATCCCGGCAGTTGTTTTTTGTATTTATCAGAGGGTGCAAATAGAGCGTACTGGCACCGCTGTTGCATCAGGCTTACCTTCAATTACATTTTCCTTCCCCGGTTGTGGGGTTTTGCTTGGGCGGCTGACACTTGCGGAATTGCAACGACATTTTGACGTTCAATTTAACAATGGGATTAACAGGTGCGGCTAAGGCAAAAACGTCGGATTTGGCAACGATTGCGGCAAAGAATAGTCAATTGTTTTTCGTTATTCATTCAAGTGATTAATTCGGCCGCCCAAGCAAAACCCCACAATTATTTTAACATCCGAATACTTGAACTACATTCCATATTTTTCGATCCAGTGGCGGTTTTGCCCTTCGTACCTGATTGCATCCCGGCAGCCTGCTCATATCAGGCAAAAGCGAATTCCTGATTCTTACAGGTAGAGTTATCTATGTCTCCATTGCATGTTATTCACAAGCAATTGTGGACACCTATGTACGGCCTGTGTTATGAGAGTTCCCTTGACATAAAGCATCATATTTGATGGCATCGACAAAGCCTGATATCTTTGTCGCGCCTGTTTTTGTCGACATTGGGCGTTATGGAACTGTGTTATATCGTCAGGTACATGCGGCGCCCCGATCCCGGGATTTTTGCGAAGCCATATGTGTTTTTCACTACTGGACTTATGAAATAGATCAATTTGATGCCTGAAAGGGTGATATCGATTTTACAACCAACAGGAGGTCGTAGCAATGAAGCAGGTTGTTATAGTTTCAGGGGCACGAACGGCTGTCGGAGCCTTTGGCGGGACATTGAAAACAGTGCCTGTGGTGGAGCTGGGTGCCCTGGTAATCAGGGAGGCCATAGCAAAGGCAGGTTTAAAACCTGTTGCAGGACAATCCATGATTTCCGTTGCACCGGACAGATTAAAAGATCAGGGGCGGATTGAACTGGAAGAACAGGCCTGCAACTGGGACGATGGGGCAATCCCGGTTACAATTGACGAGGTTATTATGGGAAACGTTCTCCAGGCAGGCCAAGGTCAGAATCCGGGGCGCCAGGCCATGATAAAGGCCGGGGTGCCCAAAGAGACGCCGGCCTTTACCATAAACAAAGTATGTGGTTCTGGGCTTAAAGCCATCGCTCTTGGCGCTTCGGCTATTATGACCGGGCAGGCCGAAGTGGTTGTGGCCGGAGGTCAGGAAAACATGAGCCAGGCACCCATGGCTCTGCCAAAAGCAAGATGGGGACATCGGATGGAGCTTACCGGGGTAGGCGATATTTATGATTTGATGGTTTTCGATGGATTGTACGAGATTTTCTACGGTTATCATATGGGCCTTACAGCTGAAAATATCGCCGGTCTTTATGATATTTCCCGCCAGGAGCAGGATGAACTTGGGGTGCTGAGTCATCGTCGGGCAATGGAAGCAATTGAGAAAGGGTTTTTCGAAAAAGAAATAGTGCCTGTTACCATTAAATCCCGTAAGGGTGATATTGTGTTCAAGCGCGATGAACGTCCAATGGAGACGAGCATGGAAAAGATGGCCAGGTTGCGGCCGGCTTTCAGGAAAGACGGGAGCGTAACGGCCGGCAACGCTTCGGGGATCAACGATGGGGCAGCTGCCGTCGTGCTTATGAGCGCTGAGAAGGCTGAACAGCTGGGACTGCAACCAATGGCCCGAATAAAAGCTTTTGCATCTGGAGGGGTCGACCCGGCATATATGGGCTTGGGGCCTGTACCGGCCGTTCGCAAGGTGCTGGCAGCAGCAGAAATGAACGTCGATGATCTGGACATGATAGAGCTGAATGAAGCCTTTGCCGCCCAGGCCATAGGGTGCATGCGTGAGCTGGGGATTGCTGTTGAAAAGCCCAACGAAGTCGGCAGTGGTATTTCCCTGGGCCACCCCATTGGAGCTACCGGAGCACGTCAGATGGTTACCGGCATCCATCTGATGCAACGCAAGGGGTATAATACGGGCCTTGTCAGCATGTGTATCGGCGGAGGTATGGGAATGGCAATGATAATAGAGCGCTAGATTCCTATGCATGGATTTGTGTTTTTTTTCTTTACTTTTTAGTTAGTTATTGGTAATGATGGTTACCTTGGCGACTAATCAGCCTGGTGGTGCAATGAATTAATAAGAGGTTGTAATCATGGAGCTTAGCAGACGGATTGGAATTTTGGTGTTTTTCGGGGTCCCTGCAATCATAGGCGGAGGTATCGTCCTTGCCATCTGGGGTAGTATGACAGCCATGTGGGCCTATGAAGCTATGCTGGCTGTGCTGGCCGGTGCATTTGTAAGCCGTTAACAGGCTGCTGAGAAAGGTAACAAACACCGAAGTTTTGCAAAACCTGTAAAGGCCGCTTCCCAGGTACGGGACTTATCAACGATCCGCGCACTGCCCGATGAGGCGGCGGCAGTAGCGCGGATTTTATTGGTAGAGTTATATCCATCCTGCCAATGGGTTTAGTGAGAAAAGGTTATGGGCGAAAATATTTCCCGGAATTTGATTTTCTGGTTTTTCGTTCTTTGTTTCCTGGTATCTTTCCTGCTTCTTGGGAAACTGCTTTATCCATTTTTATCTATTTTGGTAATGGCGGCGGTGGTAAGCAGTATATTTCATCCCTTGTACCGTTACCTGCAACGACCCAAGTATATAGGCCGATCTTTTGCCTCGGTGATTACCTGTTTTTGTGTCTTTTTGATTTTGTTCATTCCCATTGTATTTTTCGTCGGCATCCTTACCCAGGAAGCATACAACTTGTACCAGGCTGCCAGGGATGCCGGCATCAATGATCAGGTAACTCATTTCCTGAACCAAACCCAGGTTTTGGATAAGGTAAATGCCATTCTCGAACCTTTTGATATTCAATTTACAGGTGAGCAACTAAAGACCACCATATCCACTGCCAGCAAAAATGTTGGCTTGTTCCTATACCAGCAAGCCACATCTCTCGCCTCCAACACCTTGAGTTTTGTTGTTAATTTTTTTCTTATGTTGCTCGTGGTCTTTTTCCTGTTGATTGACGGTCATCGCCTGGTGACCTTTATTGTAGACTTGTCGCCCCTCCCCAGTGACCAGGATCAGATGTTGATAAATAAATTTAATGACATGGCCGGCGCCATTCTGATCGGAAACGGCATCTGTGGTTTGATCCAGGGGGTTTTAGGAGGGCTTGCTTTCTGGGTGCTCGGCATTCCTTCTGCTTTCCTGTGGGGTGTTATAATGGCCTTGCTGGCCTTTCTACCTATTGTTGGAATTGCGGCTGTATTTTTGCCCGCGGCTGTTTTCGTTTTTCTCAAGGGGCGGGTGGCGGCAGCTGTTTTTATGGTCATTTTTTACTTGGTTGTTTCCGGTGGTATTGAATATGGGTTCAAGCCAAGATTGGTTGGTCAGCGTGTTAAAATGCATACTTTGATGGTTTTTTTTTCAATAATTGGTGGTTTGAAGGTTTTTGGTATTTTGGGCATAATTTACGGCCCGCTGATAGCAACGGCATTTCTCACCCTTACCGATATTTACCGGGCCAATTACCAGTGGCTCGTGGAGCCTGAACAAAATACCTGATTATCTTTTCCGTGAATGGCTTTGGTTTGCGTTTTTTCTGAAGCTTACATTGCTTGTTAGCGGAGTTTACAGGTTACCCATCTCAAAGGAATAGTTCAAGGAAATCATATGCCTGAAAGCAAGTACGATACAGTGGTCAGCATTGAGCAGGAGATGAAACGCTCTTACCTTGATTACGCCATGAGCGTTATCATTGGCCGGGCTTTACCTGATGTTCGTGATGGATTGAAGCCGGTTCATCGGCGTATTCTTTACGCCATGCGTGAACTTAAAAATGACTGGAATAAACCTTATAAAAAATCAGCCCGTGTTGTTGGAGACGTCATTGGTAAATATCATCCTCATGGAGACACGGCGGTTTACGATACGATCGTAAGGCTGGCGCAGGATTTTTCCATGCGTTATCCTCTTGTAGACGGTCAGGGTAATTTCGGGTCAGTCGATGGTGATCCACCGGCAGCTATGCGTTATACAGAGGTGCGTATGGCTAAGCTGGCCCATCAGATGCTGGAGGATTTGGACAAGGACACTGTAGATTTTGTTCCGAATTACGACGAATCCTTGAGCGAACCGTCGGTTTTACCGGCCAAGTTTCCCGCCCTCCTTGTTAATGGATCGTCGGGAATTGCTGTCGGCATGGCGACCAACATTCCACCCCATAACCTGATGGAAGTATCGGAAGCTATAAAAAATTTCATTGACAATCCGGATGTTGAAATAGACGAATTGATGAATTCAGTGCCCGGCCCTGATTTTCCGACAGGCGGCATTATTTATGGTACTCAAGGAATAAAGGACGCTTACCGCAGCGGTAGGGGGGTCATCCGCATACGTGCCCGGGTGTTGGTAGAAAAGGATAAACGCACCGGTAAGGAAACAATCGTAGTTACTGAACTGCCTTATCAGGTAAACAAGGCCCGGCTGATTGAAAAAATAGCAGAACTAATAAAAAATAAAAACATAGAAGGAATAAGTTATATACGTGACGAGTCCGACAGGGAAGGTATGCGGATAGCGATTGGGCTCAAAAAGGGGCAAGTTTCCGGGGTTGTGATTAACCAACTGTACAAGCATACCCAGATGGAAACCAGTTTTGGTATCAATTTTCTTGCCGTGGTCAACCAGCGACCGGAAGTGTTGAACCTGAAAGATATTTTCAGCAACTTTGTTTCCCACCGCCGTGAAGTAATAGTTCGCAGAACCCGCTTTGACCTGATAAAAGCCGAGCAGCGGGCCCATATCCTGGAAGGACTTAAGACCGCTCTGGATAATCTTGATGCCGTTGTCGCCTTGATTCGCAAAGCCAAGTCTCCTGCCGAAGCCAAGCAGAAGCTGATGAAAAACTTTGAGCTTACTGCAATTCAATCCCAGGCAATACTTGATATGCGGCTGCAGCGTCTCACGGGTCTTGAAAGAGAAAAGATCAACTCTGAA
Source organism: Desulfobacteraceae bacterium (assembly GCA_027025615.1). Classification (GTDB taxonomy): domain Bacteria; phylum Desulfobacterota; class Desulfobacteria; order Desulfobacterales; family Desulfosarcinaceae; genus JALVQM01. The sequence continues at coordinate 8,875 of JALVQM010000209.1, forward strand.
TATATCCAGGTCTTAAAGGATATAGCCTGGTTCCAGGAGATTTTGGCTAACGAAAGAATAGTGTTGGACCTGATAAAAAAAGAACTGACCGCCATCCAGGAAGAATTTGGCGATCAGCGTCGTTCAGAGATAGTGGAAGCTACAAAAGAACTGACCATTGAAGACATGATAGTCGAAGAGGATATGGTGGTGACAATAAGCGGATCAGGGTATATCAAGCGCAACCCGATTTCGCTCTACCAGAGGCAGAAAAGAGGTGGTAAAGGCAAAATTTCCATGGGGGTAAAGGAAGAAGATTATGTCACAGACATGTTTGTTGCTTCAACCCACCATACATTCATGTTCTTTACCAACCGCGGCAAAGTTTACTGGACCAAGGTTTATGACATTCCCCAGGGAGGTCGTCACAGCAGGGGGAAGGCCATTGTCAATCTTCTCAATTTCGATCAGGGGGAAAAACTTACCACTGTTCTGGCAGTCAAAGATTTCGAACCCGGACATTATGTGTTGATGGCTACACGTCAGGGAACCATCAAGAAAACTGACCTGATGGCTTTTTCGCGTCCCAGGGCCGGAGGGATTATAGCCCTTGGGCTTGTGCCGGGAGATGAACTGATTGCGGCCAGGATAACCAATGGAACTTGTAATATCTTTCTCGGATCGGCCGAAGGCAAGTCTATACGGTTCCATGAGTCAGAGGTGCGTCCCACAGGCCGGACAGCCCGGGGTGTAAGGGGAATGCGTTTGGATCGGGGAGACTTCCTGGTTGGAATGGAAGTGATCAGGTATGGAGATACTCTTTTTGTAGCTACAGAGAATGGTTTTGGCAAACGAACATCAATAGACGAATATCCTGTCCACAGGCGGGGTGGTAAAGGCGTCATAACCATCAAGACCAACGCACGCAATGGAAAAGTGGTCGGTATCCTCGTTGTTGAGGACAAGGACGAAATCATGCTTCTGACAATGGGGGGAAAAATAATACGTATTCCGGTAAGCGGTATTTCAGTGATCAGTCGCAGGACCCAGGGGGTCAAATTAATGGATATGGAAGTCGGCGAAAAGGTGGTAAGCATAGCACGGGTGGTAGAAACCTGACCATGCTACCCTGGAACAAAATGGAAATCTGATGGCTTCCCAGTAAGCCCGGGACCGGTGGATTACACTTATTGGTCAAGAAGGATTACTTTGTTGTCAACTGCAGTCTCGGGCCGGGCCAAGCTCAAAAAAGATTTCAACCTCTTTGCATACTCAGCGACCACGATGGATTAAAAAATGAATGACAGCATCAAAATAGCCGTTGTAGGAGCCGGAAGTTGGGGGACAGCTCTGGCTTATTTGTTGGCCGACAAGGGACACCATGTGGAGTTATGGGTTTATGAGCGTCAGGTGAAAGAACAGATAGAAAAGTACCGTGAGAACAAAGTGTTTTTGCCGGGTGTTGTACTGCCTGAAAATCTGACTCCGGTTAATGATATTGGTGTGGCAGTGGCCGGAAAGCCGGTAGTGTTAATAGTTGTGCCTTCCCATGTAATGCGAGATGTATCTTCCGGCATGGCCCCCCATATAAGTCCTGGATGTATCGTTGTTTCGGCCAGCAAGGGTATTGAAAACCGAACTCATCTGACAATGAGCGGGGTTTTGCGCGAAACTCTGCCGACTGTTGATCAAGATCGTCTGGCTGTTTTGTCGGGTCCAAGTTTTGCAAAGGAAGTAGCTGTCAAGTCGCCTACCGCGGTAACGGTTGCCTCGCGCAGCTTGGATTGCGCAAAAAAGATCCAGCATGTTTTTGCTACGGATTATTTTCGTGTCTATACCAACGAGGATATGGTGGGGGTTGAGCTGGGTGGATCTGTTAAGAATGTGATCGCCATTGCGGCCGGGATTATTGATGGCCTTGGACTTGGCCTTAATACCAGGGCAGCCCTTATCACACGCGGTTTAACCGAAATACGGCGACTCGGGTTGAAGCTGGGGGCGAATCCTAGAACATTTACCGGGCTTGCCGGGGTTGGAGACTTGGTGCTTACCTGTACCGGTACTTTAAGCCGCAATCACACGGTCGGAAAACAGCTTGGCCGGGGCCATACTCTAAACGAAATATTGGATCAGATGCAGATGGTTGCAGAAGGAGTAAAAACTGCAAAGTCGGTTTATAACCTGTCACGCAAACTTGCAGTTGAAATGCCCATCTGTCATGCTGTCTATAAAATTCTATACGAAGATTTAAAACCCGCCCAGGCTTTATTCCAATTGATGACCAGGAATCTGAAATCCGAGTTGGATGAAATCTGAAAATGACTCAAAAAGATGCAGGGCATCGGCGGCGTTTGCGCCAACGTTTTCTTGAAGGAGGTTTGGATGGCTTTGCTGACTACGAAGTAATTGAGCTCCTGTTAACCCTGGCTACACCAAGGAAGGACTGCAAACCTGCTGCCAAGGAGGCTTTGAGAAGATTCAGGACACTTCAGGGGGTGTTGGAAGCAGGGGCTGCGGAGCTGGTGGCCATAGAAGGTATCGGGCCTAAAAATATTTTTGGATTAAAATTGATCCCCGCTGTTGCCGAGCGGTATTTACAAAAAAAATTGGTTGGAAAAAACCCTCTTCAAAATCCCCGGCAGTTGTTCGATTACATGTATGTCAGGCTGCGGGACAAAGCTCGCGAATGCTTTGAAACGATTTTTCTGGACGCTAAAAACCGGGTGATTGCCACCGAAACTCTGTTTGAAGGTACCCTGACCTCCAGTGCTGTTTATCCGCGTGAAGTGATCATGGCGGCTCTTGCTCACCGCGCTGCGGCCCTGATCTTTGCGCATAATCATCCTTCTGGCGACCCCCAGCCCTCAATGGCCGATGTGGATTTGACCCGTCGGCTTATTTATGCTTGCCGTCCGGTCGACATTCTTGTTCATGAGCACTTGATTATTGGCGACAATCAGTATTATTCTTTTGCAGAGCAAGGACAGATTGCCCGGATGCAGGAAGAAATCGACCTTTTTATGGAATCCGCCAAATGAGCGATCAGCGCCCAAGTTGTTTTGGTGACCTTGACACAGTCTTTCCCTTGCGGGCCGACGGTCTTAGGGCTTCACCAACCGAGTGTCTTTGTTGTGTCCACAAGACACCCTGTCTCAAAACAGCAATGCAGGGCAGGGCTTCAGTGGCATTGAAACGCGAAAAATTGGACCGGGCTTATTCCGCTGGTCTGATTGGTTTCCTTGAACGCTGGTCTCGCAGGAAAGCCCTTTCCAATTTGGATAAGAAAAAATGACTTTCTTGCCGATTTTGACAGAATTGTGATTCAGGGCCAGATCGGCCATGATCAGGGAGGTGTCCTATGAACAAGATGACAGTGGAAAATGTCGAGGTCAACTCCAAAAAAGTTGTAGTTCGTGTTGATTTCAATGTCCCGGTCAACAAAGGGCAAGTTACAAATGACAAGCGTATCCGGGCGGCATTACCTACCATCGAATACCTTACAGGCCAAGGAGCCCGGGTAATTCTTATTTCCCACTTGGGACGACCTAAGGGCGAATTCCGGCCTGAGATGTCCCTGAAGCCCTGCGCCGCGGTACTGGAAAAGATGTTGGGCAGACCGGTTCAATTTGTTGAGAACTGTGTAGGGGAAATTGCCGAGCAAGCGGTGGAGACTATGCAAGACGGGCAGGTCATTTTGTTGGAAAATTTACGTTTTCATGATGGTGAGACGAAAAACGATTCAGAATTTGCGGCAAGCTTGGCCGGACTCGGCCAGCTTTATGTTAATGATGCTTTTGGTACCGCTCATCGGGCCCATGCTTCAACCGTCGGTATATGTCAGTACATACAGCCATGCGTGGCCGGTTATTTAATGCAGAAGGAGATTCAATATCTGGGCAATGTTGTCCAGAATGCTGAACGGCCCTTTGTTGCCATTATTGGGGGAGCCAAAATATCAGGTAAGATGGATGTGATGGCCAACCTGTTGGGTAAAGTGGATAATCTGCTGATCGGTGGGGCCATGGCTTTTACTTTCTTAAAAGCCCGATCAATAAATGTTGGCCGGTCGATGATAGAAGAAGATAAGATCAGCCTTGCAGCAAGGCTGATCGAATCATGGCCGGAAAAGATAGCTCTGCCCGTGGATTGTGTTGTTACTGACAAACTTGATCCTGCCGAACAGGTTCTGGGTGCGCTGGAAACAGTCAGGGTGGAAGCAATTGGTCCAAGCCAAATAGGTGTGGATATAGGGCCTGAAACAATCGCCTTATTTTCAGGGATACTGGAAGGAGCCCGGACCGTGGTTTGGAACGGTCCCATGGGAGTTTTTGAAATCGATGCAGCCGCAGAGGGTACCATGGCTGTTGCCCGGATGCTGGCGGATATTACCGGCAGGGGAGCAGTTACGGTGATTGGGGGAGGTGATTCGGCTGCGGCTGCTGAGAAAGCAAAAGTCGCTGACCGGCTTTCACACGTCTCAACCGGTGGTGGAGCATCTCTGGCATTTCTGGAAGGAAAACGGTTACCGGCTATCGAAGCACTTACCGATCTTGGAACTTGAAAATCAATAGTTTTGCATAGTCTTTCCATTCAGATAAGGTTTGCCCCGGTGCGTCCCAATATTAACGGCCATACAGAAAACCAAAATCGAATTTAATGAGACAATCAATGGTTATGTGGTCAAATTGATGATTGATCAAATTCCGGTAAAATGAAAAATTTGTGGCGAAACAGGCTGGTTTTGTTTTCTGTGCTGGCAGTGATATCCGGGACCGTTCTTGCGGGGTTGTTCTTACATCATGATCAGATCTGGAACTGGATCAAGACGATCTGGGAGTTTTTAAGTGATAAAAGCAAGATTGAAGCTTTCGTAGAATCTTTTGGTGTTGCGGCTCCTGTTATCTTCATATTGATCCAAATCCTTCAAGTTATATTGGCGCCCATTCCGGGGGAGGCTACGGGGTTTGTGGGTGGATATCTGTTCGGAGTTGGAGCCGGATTTGCGTATTCAACCCTTGCTCTGACCATAGGCTCAGTCATTAACTTTTATATCGGGCGCTTT
>JALVQM010000209.1:13925-15609 GCA_027025615.1 Desulfobacteraceae bacterium
GAGTCAAATTCGTTCGCCGCCTTATACCGGAAGATAAATTCCTGCGTTTCGATCGACTTTTAAAACGCCAGGGGATCCTGGTTGTTTTTACCCTTTTTGTACTGCCGGGTTTTCCTAAAGACTACCTTTGCCTTTTCCTTGGATTAAGTACTATGTCTTTAAAGCTATTTTTCCCATTGGCTTTTTTAGGCAGGATTCCCGGCACCTTCCTCCTCAGCTTACAGGGTGGTTTACTTTCAAGAGAAAGCTATGGTCTCTTCCTGGTCATATTGTTATTCTGTGTTGTCCTGGTTTCCGTTCTGTATGTTTTTAGAAATACTATCTACGGATGGGTTGAAAAAATTGACTCGCCTGGCAAACAGGTCGTTGACCGCAATCCAGATTAGTGGTAGGGCATAATTAATTGATGTGCAAAAGTAAAATTTAATTTTTGGTTATTGCGAGCTTGCCCATAGACACCCGACCGATGGATATTCCACAAGGAGTCGACATTGGCTTTCTGGAGTGTAAGAGAAGAACTTAGCCAGATAAACCGGCTAAGGCGTTCATATTACGAGCTTTTACGCGATGAGCTGGACCAGTTCATGCTAGATTATGCTTTGCTCAACTCATACCATAAGTTTTTGAGCAACGGCGTTCGGTATCCTTTCGTCGAGAAAAGAGAATTGAAACCTAGGGCAAGGATTCCAACCCAGGAATACGATTTGCATAATACTTTCCTGGTTCTGTTCGTTGAAGATACAATTTCATCCGCTCACAAAAAATATATACGTTTTTTTAACGTTAACAAAACGACTAAAACGAACCTGATCCAGGGCAAGGCCCTGCCCTTGCCTGATAACTTCGATCGCAATCAGAAGTTTTTCGACTCGGTTCATTTCTATGATTTTTTAAAAATCCTTTTGCCGGTTGACTACGCCTTATTGATTCAGCGAGATCCGGCCAGCCGTTTGCAGGGACGCTACCAACTGACCCATTTTCACGTTCGTATAGATTGGCCTATTGCAGAAGCTGCAGAGGATCTTGCCCGTGGTCTGCGGTACATTTCAAAGGATTTGTATGAAAAGGGTGACAAATACGCTGAAATAGTTCAGAAAAAATTTTTTGAATACTACGGTCTTCCGGTAATGGTAGGTGGTCGCAGGACAGCGGCAATTGTTGCAGCTCAATATCTGAAAAGAATTCCATGTATTTCGACTATCTATGTCGGAAGTAGTGAATCCCGGTCATTGATTCGTATTTCTGAAAGAGGGGTGGCAAAAGCTATTTTAATGATTCTTGAGGAAGAGGAGCTTAATGGGATTTGTGCTAACCACAATATCAATCCCAGGACTTTCAAGCAGAATTATGTTGTTGCCAAAGACGGCAAAAAGAACATTTGCATTTTTCAGGTTACCTACGCTTATACAAATTGGTCACGGCCGCCGGATGACGGCAAGTTGAGGGAAATCAATCCCGATGTCAACTGGCTGACCGTGGGACAGGAACATATCCTGCCTAAACCGGGAGTAATGAAATACCCCCCACTGCCGGTAAATCTTATTTATACTTGACATGCGGTACACGGGGCTTTGGGTAATTCGGCTAAATTCTTTTCCCTATCCAGTCTATCAAGTCGGTGATAGCCACCATCCGCCGTGATTCGGTTTCTTTGAAAATTTCGTGATAGTATCCGGGATAGACA
>JALVQM010000210.1 GCA_027025615.1 Desulfobacteraceae bacterium
CCTGCGGATGGCCGTTTATGAGATGTTATATTGCCCTGATATTCCCTTGAAGGTGTCCATCAACGAGGCTGTTGACATCGGTAAAAAGTTTGGAACCGAGGAATCCGGAGCCTTTATCAATGGAATCCTGGACGCTATCAGCAAAGCTCTAAAGCAGAAACAGCTTGCTCCGGAAAGTGAGCTGACGGATTGATCGTACCGGCCCGGGACGACGGTACAGCGGGCAAACGCCGTCAACTGTTTGTCATTGCCGGTATAATCATAGTCAGGATGTGCAGGTGATAAATTTTTTCTGTAGCTGATTTTTCGATGTGCAACAAAGGTATGGGAATTTTGCCATCACGACAAATTGAGGAGGTAAACTTGATAGTACAATCCCTGACCCTGGGCCCGATTATGGCCAATTGTTACATTGTAGGTTGTGAACGAACCCGCCAGGCCGCGGTAATCGATCCCGGTGATGAGGCTGATAAAATCCTGATGGCCCTGGCCCGGGACGGTCTGACCGCCAAAGCCATTATCGATACCCATGGACACTTCGACCATGTGGGGGCTAACAAGCGAGTCAAGGAAGTTACCGGGGCTGACCTGATGATCCACAGCCTGGATGCTCCCATGCTGGAACGGCTGGCCGACAGCGGGGCGGCCTGGGGTTTTAAGGTTGAAAATTCTCCACCACCTGACAGGTTATTGGAAGACGGTGATCAGGTTGAAGTCGGCGATCTGGTCTTCAAGGTCATCCATACACCGGGCCATACTCCCGGCGGAATATCCCTCTTGGTAGATCAAGCGGTTTTTGTAGGTGACACCCTGTTTGCGGGTTCAATCGGCCGGACGGATTTTCCGGGGGGAGACTACGACACCCTGATTTCAAGTATTCAAAAAAAGTTGTTCATCCTGGGCGACGATGTGCTTGTATATCCGGGGCACATGGGAACTACCACCATCGGCCGTGAAAAGCGGTCCAATCCTTTTTGCGGTATTGGTTGAAGAATGGAAAGCATTGTTGCTCCAAGAAGACCTTCCCGCAGCATAAAACTCGGAAGTTTGCAAATCGGTGGCGGCGCACCTGTGGCGGTGCAATCCATGACCAATACTCCCACCGCTGACATAGAAGCCACGCTAAAGCAGATACAGAGCCTGGAAGCCGCGGGTTGTGAAATTGTAAGAGTCGCAGTCATAGACAAGGAAGCGGCCCGCGCCATTTCCAGGATAAAGGGAAATATAAACATCCCCCTGGTGGCCGATATCCATTTCGATCACCGTCTGGCCCTGGCTGCTGCTGAAGCCGGTGCCGACGGTCTGAGAATCAATCCAGGAAATATTGGAGGTCCATCCCGGGTGGCCAGGGTGGTTGACTGCGCCAGGGCCCATGGGCTGCCCATCCGAATCGGGGTCAATGCCGGCTCCCTGGACAAGGACTTGCTCAAGCGCTTTGAGGGAGCCACGGCCGAGGCCATGGTCGAAAGTGCCATGCGCCAGGTCTCAATGCTGGAAGAACTGGGTTTTGATCAAATAAAGATTTCGCTGAAGGCCTCTGACGTCGGCCGCACGGTGAAAGCGTATCGATTGCTGGCCGGCAGGACTATGTACCCTTTGCACCTGGGGGTAACCGAAGCCGGAGGCTTGTTTCCGGGAACGGTCAAATCCGCTCTTGGCATAGGCATGCTGCTGGCAGAAGGAATTGGAGACACTTTGCGGGTTTCACTTACCCGGGACCCGGTGGAAGAAGTTCGGGTAGGCTTTGAGATTCTCAGGTCACTGGGAATCAGGAAGGTAGGTCCTGAGATTATTTCGTGTCCTACCTGCGGCCGTTGCGAAATAGACTTGTTGGCTGTATTGGAAAAAGTAGAACAGGCCCTGCTTACCTGCCGGGTGCCGATCAAGGTAGCTGTTATGGGATGCGTGGTCAACGGTCCGGGTGAGGCCAGGGAGGCTGATGTGGGTCTTGCCGGCGGCCGGGGGTTGGGAATCTTGTTTGCTAAAGGCAAGTTACTCAAAAAGGTTTCCGAGAAAAACATGGTTTCCGCCCTGCTGGAAGAGGTCGGACGCTGGATAAATGAATACCAAGATTTGAAGAGGTAAAGATGGCTAAGTTACAGAATGCAATTTCTCCAACTCGTAATGAAGATTATCCTGAGTGGTATCAGCAGGTGGTCAAGGCGTCCGACCTGGCCGAGCGTTCACCGGTCAGGGGCTGCATGGTTATCAAACCCTGGGGATTTTCCCTCTGGGAAAACATTCAACAGGCACTGGATGCCATGTTCAAGGCCACCGGTGTTAAAAATGCCTATTTCCCATTGTTTATTCCCCTGGGGTTTCTGGAAAAAGAGGCCGAACATGTGGAAGGCTTTGCCAAGGAATGTGCGGTGGTTACACACCATCGGCTGGAAAAGTCCGCCGACGGCGGTCTGGTGCCCGGAGGGGCCTTGGCAGAACCTTTGGTGGTCCGACCGACCTCGGAGACAATTATTGGCGAGTCTTTTTCCAAGTGGGTACGCAGTTACCGGGACCTTCCCCTGCTGATTAACCAATGGTGCAACGTTGTGCGCTGGGAGATGCGGACCAGGATTTTTTTGCGGACCAGTGAATTCCTTTGGCAAGAGGGCCATACGGTCCATGCCACGGCCGAAGAAGCAATGGAACGTACCGAGTTAATGCTTTCTATTTATGCCCGTTTGGCCGAAGATTATTTGGCCATGCCGGTTTTCAGGGGACGTAAAACAGAGGCCGAACGATTTCCGGGAGCCATTGATACCCAGTGCATTGAGGCCATGATGCAGGACAGGAAGGCTCTCCAGGCGGGCACATCTCATTTTTTGGGCCAGAATTTCGCTAAGGCTTCAGACATTCGCTTTCAAAGTGCCCAGGAGACCGAGGAATATGCCTGGACCACGTCGTGGGGGGCTTCCACCAGGCTCATTGGAGGCCTTATCATGACCCATGGCGACGATGACGGTCTTATCATTCCCCCCAGGGTTGCTCCATCTCACGTTGTCCTTCTGCCCATTGTACGCAAAGACGCAGACCGCCGGCCGGTAATGGAATATACCGATAAAATCGCTGCCGAGCTGAGAAAAAAATCCTGTTACGGCCGGCCGGTGCAGGTGGAAATCGACCCGCGCCAGATGGGCGGTGCCCGCAACTGGGAATGGATCAAAAAAGGTGTTCCCATCAGGGTGGAAGTAGGACCCCGGGACCTTGCCGACAAGTCGGTATTTATCGGACGCAGGGATAAAGAGCCCCGGGCCAGGGCTTCCATGGCCTGGAAAGAGTTTGTGGAAACTGTGCCCCAAATCCTGGACGAGATTCAGGCCAATCTTTTCCGGCGGGCGCTTGATTTTCGAAATACCCATACTCACCGAATTGATGACAGGCAGCAGTTTTATGCTTTTTTTACCCCGGACAACCCTGAAAAACCAGAAATTCACGGAGGCTTTGCTCTTTCCCATTGGTGCGGAGATCCTGCCTGTGAAGCAAAAATCAAGGAAGACCTGACGGTTTCGATTCGCTGTATACCTTTTGATCGGGGACAGGACAAAGGCGGCTGTATTTGCTGTGGCAAGCCAAGTGACCAAAGGGTAGTGTTTGCCAAGGCTTATTGATGTTTTTGGCGCCAGGTACCGGGTATTGCCCCGGACGACCTGGGGGAAATAGTTGCATGGGCTTTAAACCGGACTTATACCTGTGTTCTAGGTCTCACCGCTTGCTTCAGGTGTGCCGGCGAAAAATTCTGGCCGGTTTTTCAAAAATTTATCGGGTGCAGTGATTTTCCACCTGCCGGTCAGACTCAGTGGCATTAAAATTTGTCTCTGAACCAAGGTGGGTAAAATTCAGGCACAGAGGAAGGATAATTAGTTGGGCTGGGTATGATTCGAATCAGTGATATAATTGAAAAAATAGCTGAATACCATCCTGAGGCGGATCTCCAGCTTATTGACAGGGCCTACATCTATTCGGCCAAGGTACACGACGGCCAGATGCGCCTTTCCGGTGAGCCTTATCTTTCCCACCCCCTGGAAGTCGCCGGTATTCTGGCCGACATGCGCCTTGACGTTGTCAGTGTGGCGGCCGGCCTGCTCCACGACGTGGTGGAAGACACCCATGCTACCGAAGACGAACTGGAAGAAATGTTCGGCCAGGAGATCAGGCATATAGTTGCCGGTGTCACAAAGCTGAGCAAGTTGCCTTTTTCCAGCTCCCAGGCCCGGGAAGCCGAAAGTATCCGCAAAATGATCCTGGCCATGGCCGATGATATTCGGGTCATCCTGATAAAGCTGGCCGACCGCCTCCACAACATGCGTACCTTGCAGTTCCATCGCAGCGAAGCCAAGCGCCGGAAGATTGCCAAGGAAACCCTTGATATTTACGCACCCATTGCAGCCCGGCTTGGTATTTACTGGATAAAAAATGAGCTTGAAAATACATCTTTCAAATACATGATGCCTGAAGAGTATGCCCGGATCGAAGCCCTGGTGGCCAAAGACAGGGAGGAACGGGAAAGCTATATTGAAACCGTCAAACGGATAATCAGGCAAAAGATGGAGGAAAACCATCTGGAATGTCAAGTGCTGGGAAGATATAAAAATTTCTACAGCATTTATCAGAAGATGGTAACCCAGAATCTGGCCTTTGAAGACGTGTACGATATTATTGCTTTTCGGATTATCCTGGACACAATTCCCCATTGTTACGAAGCCCTTGGTGTGGTGCATTCGCTCTGGAAACCGATTGCCAAAAAATTCAAGGATTATATCGGGATGCCCAAACCAAACATGTACCAGAGCCTGCACACCACGGTGATCGGGCCTTTTGGCGAAAGAGTGGAAATCCAGATCAGGACTCGTGAAATGGACAGGGTGGCCGAAGCCGGTATCGCTGCCCACTGGAGTTACAAGGAGGGCCGGACTGCCGACCCCCAGACAGCCGCCACCTTTGCCTGGGTTCAACAACTAGTTGAAAACCAGGCTAATTTCAGGGATCCCAAGGAATTTCTTGAAAATGTCCGCATCGACCTTTTCCCTGACGAGGTTTACGTTTTTTCACCCAAGGGAGATATCAAGACTTTGCCCAGGGGGGCTACCCCTGTCGATTTTGCTTATCAAATCCATTCCGAAGTGGGCAATCAATGCGTGGGGGCGAAGGTGAATGGCAGGATGGTGCCCCTCAAGTACGAATTGCAGACCGGAGAAATTGTCGAGATCATTACCCAGAAAGGCCATCATCCCAGCAAGGATTGGTTGAACTTTGTAAAGACGGTAAAAGCCCGCTCCCGTATCAGGCAGTGGATCAAAATCCAGGAAAAGCAGCGCAGCCTTACCCTGGGCCGTGAAATGTGTGAAAAGGCTTTTCGCAAGTACCGTCTCAATTTCAACACCATGGCCAAATCCGAACAAATGGTAAAAGTGGCCGAGGGCTTTGGGTTCAAATCG
>JALVQM010000211.1 GCA_027025615.1 Desulfobacteraceae bacterium
GGATATGGTTCTGGAGGATTGCGGAAAGTAATTCTGACTACCATTGAATCTACTTTTGGCCGCGGGTAAAATGCACTAGGGGGAGCCAGGCAAACCGTTTCGATGTCGGCGCAGTACTGGAGAAGAACTGAAAGACGCCCGTAACGCTTGCTGCCTGGGGGCGACGCCAGGCGCTGGGCAAGTTCTTTCTGGAACATCAGGACTGCACTTGAGATCACTTTACGTTGATCGATTAATTTGACCACTACCTGGGAAGATATGTTGTAGGGTAGATTACCGAGGATTGTGAAACTGCATTTTTCGGCTTGTGCAATTGATGTGAAATCGCAATCGAACACATCTTTGGGCCATATTTCCACGTTTTCAAGTTTCCAAAGAGCTAATTCTGTCTGGAGCAGCCGGGCAAGATGGCGGTCTTTTTCGATAGCCAGGATCCGTTTTGCAGCTTTGGCGGCCGGTACGGTCAAGGCTCCCAGGCCGGCGCCTATCTCCAACACGGTTGCAGTATTATCAAGCCTTGCTGCCTTTACAATGGTGAGCGCTAATTGGGAATCTACAAGGAAGTTTTGCCCTAAATTCTTGCGCGGCTTCAGCTGCCAGGCTTTAAGAAGGGTTCGAGGGGTTGTCATGGTCAGGGTTGTCTCCGGTAGCCAAGGCTGGAGTTTTTTGGCGTCGGGCCCGCAGTCTGGTTATAAGCACCAAAGTTATCCCGTAGGCGCAGGCAGCTGGAATTACACCCAGTACGGCGCCTCCAACTATCATTGCCAGAGTGACATCCCATCCCAGCTTTATCAAGTGAGAAAGGGATTCATAGGCCAGATCGAAAGGAACATTGTGTCCCAGTATTAAGAGGCCGATTTTATAACTGCCATAATAGAAAATCGGAATGGTTAACGGGTTGCTGAACCATACGCCGATGACAGCTGCGGGACGACTGGCTTTAAACAGGAATGCCAAGGCCAGGGCAATGACGGTATGAAAGGGGATGGTGGGAGTCAGGGAAACAAAAACACCTACTGCCATTCCACGGGCTACATATGCCGGATCACCTTTTAATGCTTTGAAGCGCTCATAAGCTTCTTTTAACCGTTGTTTGATTCGAAAATTCCAAGCATGCTTCGGGTTTTCAGAGATTTTGGCCATTTATCAATGCGTTCGTGTGATCTCTTTGTCCATGAAATAACGACAGCTAACATAGTCGGGCGGTTACATCAACAGCATTTTGTCTAAGGATTGCTTTCGCTTGACTTTTGTGGCCTAATGCAATAGGTCTGCGTATAATAATCATAATAGTTACTGGGTGTTACACCTTTAGGACGGGAGAGCTGTCAGCTAGTTCTTTATAATAAGGGAGTAGAATATGACCAGGAAAAGGGGCAAGCCAGTCAGCTTCGATGCCATGGTAAAGTTTTTCATGCAAGCCTATGATATTCCAACCAAAAAAGATGTAAGGCTTATTCTAGACAGACTGGACCGGCTTGAGCGCTTGTTATCCGGCATTGAACGCAGTGAAAAACGTCGCCGTGCAGCAGGTGGTGGGAAAAAATCACCTGTAATGACGGCCTCTGATACTGTGCTTGAAGTAATCAAGGCGGCAGGCGAGGGCTTGGGATTGGCACAAATTCAGGCCCAGACCGGATACGGTGACAAGAAGCTGCGCAATATAATTTTCCGCCTCCATAAGCTCGG
>JALVQM010000212.1 GCA_027025615.1 Desulfobacteraceae bacterium
GTCCCAAGCCTCCACATTATTGCAGGCCCCATAGCAATAATCCTAGCCGACAGCATGCTGGGGGAACTCACTCCCAAAATGGCCGTGGCTATCTCGAAATCTCCTGCTTGGAAACTCCTTTTGCCTCTCACCCAGGAAAAAGTATTTGTAGTTGGGACAAGCAAGGAACCTCTGCCACATCTTGTCGAAACCCTTGTTTGCGAAAAACTTGCTGAAATTATCAGCAACCATTTCAGTTAAACCAGTGCGTCGCAATCAATTACTGTACCGCAAAAATCTTATGTGGCGGGGCAGCAACCAGAGTTTGTCATTGGTTGCAAATTCATTGTCATCCCCGTAGTTATACTTTTTGAGAAAATTAAGAGAAGATAATTCAGAGATGCCTACTTTACAACAGAAACCGGCAGGAACGTTTTTGATTCTGGGGGGCGCGAAAAGTGGCAAAAGCAAGTATGCTCAAAAACTCGCGGAATCTTATCCCGCACCCCGGCTCTTTATTGCCACCGCTGAACCCTTCGACCTGGAGATGAAGGAAAAAATCGAACTCCACAAAAAGGCGCGCGGAGAAACATGGCAAACCATTGAAGAACCACTGGAAATATCCCAAAAGATACTAGAAAATGCCGAAAGGTTTCCAGTCATTCTTCTCGACTGTATTACCCTCTGGATAAGCAACCTGATTCTCAAAAAGGATATATCCATGCTCAATTTCCGCAATTACCTGCAACAGTTAATAGTAGCTATTGAAAAAACCTCCTCTTCCCTTATAATTGTTAGCAATGAGGTCGGTATGGGGATTGTGCCGGAGTCCGCTGTGTCCAGGAAGTTTCGCGAATTTTCAGGTCTTGCCAACCAGAAACTTGCTGAAGCAGCAGATGAGGTGATACTTTGTGTTGCAGGTTTACCAATTTTCTTAAAAAAATAAAAATGCTGAATTTTATAGCGTGATATTTTGCTAAGTTTAACCGAAACCTAAACACGATACGCACATTGAACCGAATCAAGCCACTAAACATCAATCTTTTGGAGCAGAAATTACATCCGCTTCCTCTCATAAAAAACGTCGTATATCTTGACGAAATCACCTCCACCAATGACCTGGCAAAACAGATTTCAGCAGAAAAAAGCCACCACGGCACACTCATAATCGCGGAAAAGCAGACTGCAGGCCGGGGACGGAAAGCAAAAAATTGGTTTTCCCTCCCCGGAAAAGGACTCTACTTCACATTAATTATTGAACCACCTTTGGTGCCCAATCTCCAGATCTTGACCCTCGGGGCAGGCGTGGCTCTCGCCAGAGCAATCGAATCCATCTGCGCCCTAATTACGGGCTTAAAATGGCCAAACGATGTTTACATTTACAATAAGAAAGCCGCAGGAATACTAGCAGAATCAATTACCCGAGGCACAAAATCAATGGTAGTAATTCTTGGGGTAGGCATTAACGTCAACCACGACCCACAAGACTTCGAGAAAGAACTTTCCGGGATAGCCACTTCGTTGAAAATCTCTACAGGTAAAGTTATTTCCAGAGAAGACATTCTTGCCGAATTTCTCAGGAAATTTACTTACGTGTACCAGGAAATAATTGAAGGAAAGGCTTCACAGGTTTTAAAATCCTGGCTTAATAGGGCTCTTTATATTGGCAAGGAAGTAACAGTTGTAAAAGAAAAAACCTTGATTACAGGC
>JALVQM010000213.1 GCA_027025615.1 Desulfobacteraceae bacterium
AATAGCAGATCCTTTTTCTTTAGAATTTCCCTTGCATGGGCTGGTTTTAAAAGGCCATTGTCAACCAGCAAAGAACAGATATTCTGAGCACCAAATGGATTTACGTTTTTAGTATTCATCAAATCACCTTTGTGGTGCTGATTTATATCTTCTATTAATGCTCTCGACTGATTTCTGAATCCACTCAATAGTATTGTCAATTTCTGTGAAATGGGATTCAAGACCGGCTATGTTTTTGAATTCTGTGGTTTTTCTCATCAATCTGTTCAACATTTCCAGGTCATTCTCGGTTCCAACCCGGCCCAAACCACGAACAGCAAGCTTCAACTGCTGCATTATTTCTGGAATATGCCGGAGGCCGGAACCATCCCGGTAAATAGAATTATTGGGATTTCCATAGTATTGGGCAATATCAGTCAAAAGCCTGTTTGACAGAATACCTGAAACCAGGGAGAAAAAAATAATAAATTCTCTTTCCAGGGCCAATAGAAAATGCAGTCGTTGTGGGCCTGTTTCAGCCTTGTTGCATAATTTGGATTCAATATTTTTTTGAACCGTGCTGATCTTGGTGGATATTCTTGCTGAATCAAGTTCAAGTCTCCATTTGGCATACCCAACAACTTCCCGGTCAATTCCGTTACGCACCAGCAATACTTCCTCTGGTGTAAGTTCTATATCGATATCAATCTCTTTATTGTAAGTCCGCAGCAGTACATTGGCCAACATTAAAGCATTGCGATCGGTATATGCCACCTTTTCAGGGTTGCTACATACATCTGAAAGTAAAAATTTTAACAAACTTTTAGGACGATTCAGTCTGACAATCACCTTCTGGAGTGCATTCAGGAAATCCAGACGGTCTTCTTTGTTGTCCGTTTGTTTAAGGAAAGCCCACAAAAACTCAAAAATTTTCTTCTCATATTTTACAAATTCATCTATCTTGCTTTCAAACTCTGAACGTAAAAAGCGTCCATTTGCATCGTAACAACTGCCAAGCAAATTCAGGATATCACGGGCCTGACTCTGTTCCATATGGAAATCACGGGCCAAATCCCGGCAGTCCGAATTTGAAAAACTAAAGCCATAAGCCTCAATGGCGGAAATTTTGCGACAAGTATCCATGCCTTCTTTGACAATTTCAAGCAAATCAACAAGCCGTTTGTTAACAAGACCAACTATAAGATTTTGCCCGGCCTGGCGGATACGTATCCTTTGCTTTAGTATATCAATAGAGTCAAGCTGATCAGGGCCAAGCCGTTCCAGTTCCTGCCTGATTCTGTCTAATAATACAGGCAGGTCAGTGCTTCTGTCAGGCCGGTCTTCCGCTGCACTGATCATTTCAGACATAAGCTGGAGCCTTCCAGCCAACATGGTTAACAAATTATCACTGTTCTGGGATAATGTGGACCCAAATATGTCACAAACAAGTTCTACCAGTGGTGCCTTGAGTCTATTATCCGACAGAATCGCTTTATAAACACTTTTGGAATTCAAATTGAAGTTTTCCATTTCGCCGCTGACTTGCGAAATAATACGATACATTTCGTCTTTTCCGATAGAATTAACTGCTGCCAGCAAAGTCAGGTTTATGTCCGGACGACCTTGGGGAAATTCAATAACATCAACTTTAAATACCTTGCCATCGACAGATACTTCGAACTCGGCTTGTAAAGATGACCTGAAAAA
>JALVQM010000214.1 GCA_027025615.1 Desulfobacteraceae bacterium
AAAGGTAACCGTCTGGGTAGAACTGTCATAATCAGTACCCCCACCGGTAGCCGAACCATTGGTAAAAGTCAGATCCACTGAAAAACCACCTGCCACAACCTTATCCACGTTGACAGTGAACTGCATGCTGCCATTTTCCAAGGCGCTGGCATCTGCAATGGTGACCGTTGCCGTATCATTGTCAGCTATTGTCCCAGTTGCACTGTCGCTGGAGTTAGTCGGAGAAAGGGTCGATTGAAAATTATCGACGGTAACCGTAAAAGTCTCATCAGCTTCTACAATATTATCGTCTACTGGCGTAAGGGTAATATCCTTGCTGGTATCGCCGGCGGCAAATGAAAGGGTACCGGTCAAGGCTTCACTGATATCACCGGAACTTATAC
Organism: Desulfobacteraceae bacterium; assembly: GCA_027025615.1. Lineage (GTDB taxonomy): Bacteria > Desulfobacterota > Desulfobacteria > Desulfobacterales > Desulfosarcinaceae > JALVQM01. The sequence continues at coordinate 384 of JALVQM010000214.1, forward strand.
CAGTTATTGCATAATCAACAGTAACTGATGCGGCTACGGGATTGGACAGAACAACGCTGTAGGTCAATGAGCCTCCTCCTTCGGACATTACTGTCGATGCAGGGGGAGAAATATTGACGGTATAATTATCGTTGTCCGTTATTTCCATAGAACCCTGGCCTGAAGAGTTGCTGACAGTATCTCCCTGGTCTGTATTAGTCAGGGTTAGACTGATTGTCTCGTTTCCTTCAACAACCGTATCATTTCTTATCCCAAAAACGTCTACATAACCATATTGATTATTTGCAGGGATGGTTACTGCCCTTCCGACATAACTGTAATCATACCCATCATTATCATTGAAGGGGGTACCAAGCGGCGCTTCTACAGCTGTGCCACTAACAGTGAAATGGACAATGGTGTCGGAACCACGGGTTGGGCTCAACTCAACTCTAAACCGCGATGAGGAACCTCCCTCACCAGCAGCCTGATTCGTACCCAAGATAGATACGGTGTTTCCGTAACTTGTTGATGCGACGACTAGTAGAAGTACAAAACTTATCAATAACCGCAAAAACATATGATGGATCTTATGTGTTATCTTCATGACTTATCCAATGAATAATAAAAGTTTCGGTTGCACACCGCTGTTGCTTTACGCTTGAATTTCCGTGGCAAAAAAAATAATTGTCTACCTGTTTATTTTTCTTTAAATCGGCTTCAGCCGATCCTGCATTAAATAACTAACTGGACAAGGGTATCCCGCAAGCAAGGTCGTCTCCCCATTTACTTGTTAAAATCTTTTTCTGAACCCGACCACGACCAAGGCCCTGCCGCCCCAATTCTCAGAGTAGCCATACGAGGCGTAACTGTAAACGCGGCTGCCGCCAAGAGCAAGGGAGTCCCCGCTCTGGATCGGCAGCTGGGCCACAAGGCGGAACGTATTGTTATTGGGATCAATTGTAGAAAGACATTTTGGACAACCTGTAAAATCACCCTTATCAATCCGACCATTGTTATTGCCATTGGGATTGGGAGGATTGCCATCAATATTTTTCAGATAATTATTGGCCTCTTTTGAATCTGCCGGAAATATCGGTGGATCAGGAGCAAGCGGTTTTGATTTATTGGCCAATATTTGTACCCCTTCCAGGGCCCCTGATTCCGAAAATGAGAAAACACGATCAAAAACCGTCTTACTCCGTACCATTTTTTTCTCATTGGTCGTCGTATTGGTCGCTGTAATACCGATAAAGGTAAGCAGCATTAAAATCAGCAGAACAGATATAATGGCAACGCCTTCTTCATTCTTTGTCACCAGGGTGACACCATGGCGTAGTCCTGTTTGAATCATATCCTTCTCCATCCTAAAAAGATTCCTGAACTCTCGTGTAATCCACCTGGGCAACCTGTTTGTTGTTCCAGCGCACCTTAACGTATACTCTTTTTGTATTCGCAATATCTGCGCTGTTATCCAGCACATCATATTCAACCGTATAGGGTCCCTGGGTGACGATATAACCGTCCCCGACCGTGTTCGGATTCCCCTGAGGATTCAAATTGGAATCGCCATAGGAATAAGATAAAATTCTTTCCACCTGGTCCATGGCCCAGCTATATCCCTCGGTCTGTTTTTTGGAGCCGGTATTATAGTTCATGTTGTTAACCTGGAGGGCTGCAATGGCAAGCAGTCCAATCCCCAGAATAACTAAGGCCATGAGCACCTCAATCAGGGTAAAACCCTGCTGTCCCTTATCGTTATGCATCTTCAATGTACGCTCTCTTGTTGTTGTCATAACTGGTTCCATATCCATTAGATATTGCGTACTCTGATCCTGAACTGTTGGGTCCAGGTTCTTTTTGCCGTACTGACACGGGCAGTGTTTTGCACCTGGCCGATGATCGTCACCTCAACCGTCCGGATCTTGTCCAGGTCGACAGTATTCGTTGGATTTATGATCTCATTGCTGTTTGCATCAAAATATCGAAACCGCAGGTCCGTGATATTATCGGCGACCGGTTGGGAATTAACCCCCGAAGCCCCAAATGATACACGATACAAGGTGCCCGGTGTAGTGTTTCCGGCATTGAGCATATCAGCCAAAGCTGGTGTTGTGCCCCTGAAATACCCTATATTTTCTTCGGGTTCTTCTGCGTCACCATCTGGTTCAAACAGGGCGTCACCATCACCATTGTCAATATCACGGGTGAAATGAATGGAATTGGCATCGGTATCAAAACGGTCATCGCTGGTGTCAGGCTCAAAACCGATTCTTCTTTTATTTTTCGGGTTACATCCTGCGGATAATATCTCATCGGTCATGAGTTGTTTCACTGCCCGGATATTTTCCATCACCTCCATCGTCATTTCCTGAGAGGTGTGATAACGACCGGTAGTCACAAAAATTTTGGTAACGCCAGCCAGCACCATGCCAAGAACCGCCAAGGCAATCATAATTTCCAGCAAAGTGAAACCAGTCTGTTGTTGTTTCATTGTTTTTATAACCATGTGATGTTTATCCTGCCGACCCTGTTCACTGTAATTGTTGCGCCGGGAGACCCATCCGGTTTATTGATCGTTACCGATCCCGTACCGGCAGTCCCCCGTGGAGAAAAAACCGGATTCTGCCCACCGGGGGTTAGGGTTATCTGTGGAAATTGACTTAAATTTTCCCTGCGGTAGGGAATACCGGAGGTAAAACTGCCATCAGGATTTATTTTCCCCCATTGGCCGGAATTCATTACCTGATTACCGTCCTCAACCTGGTAACCATTTGCGGCAAAAACAACACGGCATTGTCTCCGAGTATCCAAAGCCCGCATTTTGGCCCTATTTAAATCACCACGTACCAGGGAAACAGCTCCTCGAAAAACATAGCCGGGTTTCCAGCTCAGATAGCTTGGAATAGCTATAGCGGCAACAATACCGACAATGGCAATCACCATCAATAATTCTATCATGGTGAAAGCCGATTGTTTGTTACCTTTTCTTAAAATTAATAGCATACACGAATCCTCCTGTCGATCTTTAAGCAAAAAGCAGGCCGATACAGTCAAAATTTATTTTTTTTGCACTATCAATATGTTATCCACCAAACCCGCCTGTAAACAAACAAAATGAAACCCGGCAGATAATAAACTAATTTTCCAGTACCGGCGAAAACTATAAAAAAACTTTATAGTTATAGCCAAATTCCGGCATTGCTATTATTATTGTGTATACTGTTTGATTTTCTGTAATAACGCAGGATAACTGATTTCAAGAAGTTCTGCCGCCCTGGACTTGTTGCCGCCGGTGGCCTCCAAGGCGCGGCTGATAAGTGATTTTTCCATGATTTTCCTGGCTGTTTTAATGGAAAAACCGGAAAAAATATCATCAAGACGGCGGCAATCCTGCTTGACACCAAACTCCGGTGGCAGGTTTTCAGGCAGTATCATCTTTTTCTCGGCAAGAATAACGGCCCGCTCAAGGACATTTTCCAGTTCCCGCACATTGCCGGGCCAGGAATATGACAGCAACAGGTTCATGGCTGCCGGCGCAATACCCTGTACATCAACGGCATGGCTGTTTTTGAACCTGGCAAGAAAATGATCGCAAAGCAGAGGCAGGTCATCAAGTCGTTGCGATAAAGATGGGATGTGGATATGGATAACATTCAGACGAAAGTGAAGGTCTTCCCGGAAACGGCCCTGTTGTACCTCTTCTGCAAGATCCCTGGCCGTTGCTGCCAGCAGTCGTACATCTATTTTTTGTGGTTTTGCCGCCCCGAGCGGCTGCACTTCCTGCTCCTGGATAACCCGCAAAAGCTTGACCTGCATGGAAAGCGGGAGTTCTCCGATTTCATCAAGAAAGAGCGTGCCGCCGTCTGCTTCGGCAAACAGCCCTTTTTTGTCCCTGTCCGCGCCGGTAAAGGCGCCCTTTTTATACCCGAACAACTCGCTCTCAAGAAGACTCTCAGGAATAGAGCCACAGTTAACGGCAACAAAGGATTTATCCGCACGGTTACTCACATCATGAATGCCCCGTGCCAACAGCTCCTTGCCGGTGCCGGATGCGCCGGTGATGAGAACCGTGGTCGGATGGGGCGCCACTTTGGATGCCAGGCGAAAAATTTCCTCCATCTCCCGGCTTTTACCGACCATCCGGCCAAAACTGAAATCTTCACCGATACCTGATAACTGACTTCTTAATTGCGCATTTTCCCGTTGCAGCCGTTCCCGCTCTTCGGCCTTTTTCAGGACCAGGATAATTTCTTCTGCCTTGAATGGTTTGGATATATAATCATAGGCTCCAAGATGCATGGCTTCTATAGCGCTGTCAATGGAACCATAGGCCGACATCATGATAATTGTCGAACAATGATCGAGTTTCCTGGCTTCCCGCAAAAACTCCATGCCATCCATGACCGGCATCTTGATATCACAGAGAATAAAATCAAATTTTTTTTCCTGTAAAAGCCTCAGACCTTCATGTCCATTACCAACGGCTTCTACAGCATAGCCCTGCCTGGACAGAATGGAGGTGAGCATGTGCCGCATGTTTTCCTCATCATCGATGACAAGGAGTTGTTGTATTGGGTCATGCATGGACCAGATCATCCTTCACAAAAAAAATTATATCTGCTTAATTTCCGCAGTCTGCCTGGCGGTATTCCAGATAATACTCTCGGCAGATCAGGCCAGACATTTTGCAAAACAACACAATACAAACCTCAACAAGGCTTGTAAGAAGATACCTGCAATCCCTTGACTCGGAAAAGGAAAAAGCGTCCCGGGCCGAAGAATTTGCCAGCCTGGCCAAACAATTTTCCGGCCGATCACCCAAAGAATTCAAATTTTCCAGGGACCTTATATATGATCGGACAGGGGACGAATCATGAAATATTTTATAGATACAAATATCCTTTTCTACGCAAACGATGCGCGGGGCAGGGCAATCGCATCAAAATTATGTTCCAAATACGACCTTGGCTAAATAACTATTATCCCAACCAGCCTTGAGTCGCTTGTTTTTAACTCCCAATTTTGTGGAGCTTTCTTGACGGAGGAGATTAAG
>JALVQM010000215.1 GCA_027025615.1 Desulfobacteraceae bacterium
CATTAATAGAAGATATAAATCAGCACCACAAAGATGATTTGATGAATACTAAAAACGTAAATCCATTTGGTGCTCAGAATATCTGTTCTTTGCTGGTTGACAATGGCCTTTTAAAACCAGCCCATGCAAGGGAAATTCTAAAGAAAAAGGATCTGCTATTAAAAAGAATTAACCGCAAGGTGGCTTCAGAAGCAACTCCGGAACATGAAAACAACAGGAAAAATATTATTGATGTCATTGCTTCCCTGAATCTTAGCCGTGCAGACAATCCCAATCTGCCCTTGGATGAAGAAATTATCTATCAAACCCTGGCCTCCCAGTGGAAATTCCCATTCGAGCGCATCGATCCGTTAAAACTGGAGCTGAACACGGTTACAACGACTATTCCACGCAGTTTTGCGTTAAATCACCTGGTTCTGCCAATTCGTCTTCAGGATTGCAAGCTTACAATTGCCACCCCTGATCCTTTCAATGAAGAAGTTTTCGATGATATTCAACGTGCATGCAACTTGGAAATAGAAGTAGTTGTAAGCCCGAAAAACACTATCTTGAAACTGATTCATGAGTTTTTCGGATTCAAGAAGTCAATTGCTGCTGCCAAGGATCAATTCAGCGGTCCATCAGTCGATCTTGGCAACTTGGAGCAATACGTGCGCCTCAAGGCTGTTGAGGGTCTGCCTTCCAATGACCAGCATATCGTCAACGCAGTTAACCACCTGTTTATATATGCATTTGACCAGAAGGCCAGTGATATTCATATAGAGCCCAAGCGTGAACACAGCCTGGTAAGGATGCGTATCGATGGGGTTTTGCATACTGTCTACAAACTACCCAAAGCAGTGCATTCTGCAATCGTTAGCCGTATAAAGAACCTTTCCAGGATGGACATGGCGGAAAAACGCAGGCCCCAGGATGGCAGGATAAAAACAGACAAGGGCGATGTTGAGGCCGAGATTCGTGTTTCTACAATACCGGTTGCTTTTGGCGAAAAGATAGTCATGCGCATTATGGATCCTGATATTCTTTTTACAGACCTGGAACGACTGGGCTTTGACGACCGGGATCTTGATATATATCGTCAGATGGCCGCTATGCCCCACGGAATTATTTTGGTATGTGGGCCGACAGGATCAGGTAAATCTACTACACTTTACAGCACCCTGAACACAATTAGCACACCTGAAGTAAATATTACCACGGTTGAAGAACCAATTGAAATGGTACATGAGGATTTCAATCAAATAGCGGTTCAACCCCAACTGGGAATAACCTTCGGTTCTGTATTGCGCCATATCCTGCGTCAGGACCCGGACATTATCATGATTGGCGAAATGCGCGATTTGGAAACAGCCGAGAATGCCATTCAAGCCGCATTAACCGGGCATCTGGTATTTTCCACCCTGCACACGAACGATGCACCATCTTCGATTATTCGTTTGTTGGATTTAGGTGTGCCACATTTTTTGCTGCAATCCACACTTGTTGGAATCATGGCCCAAAGGCTGGTACGCAAGGTATGTGTTTATTGTAAAGAAGAATTTGCAATCGATACCCGGGAACTATCCGAGCTGGGGCTTATGTTGGATATTCAGGGATCGCTTACCCTTTGCCGTGGTAAAGGATGCCCCAAGTGTCGCAATACCGGCTATATGGGAAGGACAGGGATCCATGAAATATTAAGGTATTCCGACAGCATTCGCGCTATGACTACTGCCAATGCCGATGTGAATGCCATCCGTAGCCAGGCACGCAAGGAAGGCATGCGTACCTTGCGTGAAAGTGCCATAAAAAAACTGCTGGAAGGTATAACTACCTACCAGGAAGTCTTACGTGTAACCTGGGAGCAGGATTAAAGGCATTCATACACCCCTGTTCAAGGTGTATGAATGCCTTGTCCAGGGCGTATGGCCTTGTTAGATTTAGTTATGTAAACGGTAGAAGTTGTTTTTTCGGTATGTAGTACTATCAGGGTGCCTATGTCTACCGGGTGAAAGGTGGTTGGATCGTTTTTTACTTTTTTAGGCTTGAAATATATACTATACAATTGCCCTACTTCAACCTTGTCGTCCTTACCCTTGTCAATAAAGGCTATGCTATGATCTCCCATTAGCAGTGGGTGTTCTTCACCGGAAATTATGCTACCCTCCAGCCCAGGGACTCCTTCTCGCACGGCCATCTTTGGCGACCTGTGATGGTAAGGCATTACCATGTCGTTTATGTGTATATCGCGATAAGATTTAATTACCTTGGCCATGGCATAATCTGGGGTAACCTTGGTTATTTCGACAAGTCCCAGCAAGTAATGTTGAGTGCCGATAGTTTTGTACGAACGGCTGTCCTTTGTGGGATTAAGTGTGCGGTATACAGTAAAACGGGCACCAGGAATGAAGTTGGTTTTCTGGTCGTCCTCTGGTGGCCGGATATAAACAATGTCTCCAGCACTGATCATATTTTTGTCTTCAAGGGTTTTAAAAACCATCCCTGAAGGTTTCACAGGAGGCTTACGGATGAAGCCGACCTGGTCAATGGTTGGAAACTGAAAAAAAGTTTCCTTGATTGCTGGAGGAGGGGGCTTGATTTCGGCTGAAACTTCTACGCCGGGCTTTTGAGGTTCAATAGCTTTCTGTTTTTCCTGTTCGACCTTCAAACGGTCACTTTTTTTGAAAAGCCGGATACGTTCACCAGGATAGATCCAGTGGGGATTGGTTATCTGGTCATTTTCTCTCCAAAGATCTGGCCATTGCCAGGCGGAATCATTGAATTTCTGGGAAATATCCCAGAGGGTGTCACCCTTTTTTATAGTATAGTAGAACCCGGCTTCGAACTGAACATTTTCTTTTGGCTTTTTGCTTTTTTCCTGGGCTGAAACTTCAAAACCAATTGAAAATATTAAGATAAAGGTGAGCAACAGTAGTGCCATCGTACGGACGAAAGTGATGGTTTTCATGGTTCGGCCCCTTTGCTGCCATGTGATCAGTAAAAACATTTATTTAAATTTCAGTAGCCTATTTTAGGCTTACTTGTCAAGGGGGAAAGAAAAACCCCCGGTGGAGGCCATCCGGGGGTTTTCTATATTTTTTGGTTTTATGAGAAGCAACCAGGCGAAAGGCTGTTTCAGATTACATCATGCCGCCCATACCGCCCATGCCGCCCATGCCAGCCGCACCACCGGCGCCTGGCATTGGTTCTTGTTTTTCTTCCGGTTTTTCCGCAACCATGGCTTCTGTGGTCAGCATTAAGGAAGCAACACTGGCAGCATTTTGCAAAGCAAAGCGGACCACTTTCGTAGGATCGATAACACCGGCTTTCATCAGGTCTTCATATGTGTTGCTATCGGCATTGTAACCAACAGATCCTTCCAGGCCCTTGACTTTTTCAATAACCACGGAACCTTCAAAGCCAGCATTGTTGGCAATTTGGCGCAAAGGTTCCTCGATGGCCCGGATGACCACTTTTACTCCCAGCTTCTGATCGGCCTTGATTTTTATTTTTTCCAAGGCAGGCAAAGTCCTGACAAGGGCGACTCCTCCGCCGGGGACAATACCTTCTTCAACAGCGGCACGAGTAGCATTCAAGGCATCCTCGACCCTGGCTTTCTTTTCTTTCATTTCTGTCTCGGTGGCAGCACCTACGTTGATTACTGCAACTCCACCGATCAACTTGGCCAGTCTTTCCTGGAGTTTCTCACGGTCGTAATCAGAAGTAGTCTCTTCTATCTGGGCTCTTATCTGCTTTACCCTGCCTTCCAGGGCTGAACGTGATCCAGCGCCATCCACTATGGTTGTGTTGTCTTTATCGATGTTAACGCGTTTGGCTTTGCCAAGATCTGCCAGAGTTACATTTTCCAATTTGATACCCAGGTCTTCTGATACCACCTGTCCGCCGGTGAGAATGGCAATGTCTTCAAGCATAGCCTTGCGGCGGTCACCAAAACCAGGAGCCTTGACAGCTGCTACCTGTAAAGTGCCGCGTAACTTGTTGACCACCAGTGTAGCCAAAGCTTCACCATCAACATCCTCGGCTATGATCAGGAGGGGCTTGCCCATTTTGGCCACTTGTTCGAGGATCGGCAGCAGGTCTTTCATACTGCTGATTTTTTTCTCATTGATGAGGATGTAGGGATCTTCCAGGGATACCACCATCTTTTCAGGGTCGGTCACGAAGTAAGGTGAAAGGTAGCCGCGGTCGAATTGCATACCTTCAACCACGTCAAGGGTGGTTTCCATGCTCTTGGCTTCTTCAACGGTAATTACACCTTCCTTGCCTACTTTATTCATGGCTTCGGCAATAATGTTGCCGATTGTTTCATCGTTATTGGCAGATATGGTACCCACCTGTGCGATCTCTCTTTGGTCCTTGGTGGGTTTGCTCATTTTCTGGAGTTCTTTTACGGCCACTTCCACTGCTTTTTCGATGCCGCGCTTGATAGACATGGGGTTGTTACCGGCGGCAACCAGTTTCTGGCCTTCCTCATAAATAGACCGGGCCAGGACGGTAGCGGTAGTGGTTCCGTCACCGGCCATATCACTGGTCTTGCTGGCCACTTCCTTGACCATCTGGGCGCCCATGTTTTCAAACTTGTCTTCCAGTTCGATCTCCTTGGCTACAGTTACCCCGTCCTTGGTGACAGTGGGAGATCCCCACGACTTGTCGATAACAACGTTGCGTCCCTTGGGGCCCAGGGTGACAACCACGGCGTCAGCCAGGGTCCGGACTCCGCGGAGCATGGCTTCGCGGGCTTTCATGTCATATTTGATTATTTTAGCGGTCATTTCTTAGTTCCTCCCTAATTCGTTTGGATGCCAAAACAGTTTAAATTATTCAATTACACCCAGCACATCGTCTTCGCGCATGATCAAGTATTCTTCGCCTTCAATCTTGACTTCGGTACCTGCATATTTGCTAAACAGAACCCTGTCACCGGCTTTGATTTCCAGAGGTGTTCTTTTTCCGTCATCGGCAACTTTGCCGTTGCCTACGGCGATTACTTTACCCTCTGCAGGTTTTTCCTTGGCCGTATCGGGGATGATGATACCGCCTTTGGTCTTGGTCTCTTCCTCAACCCTTTGTACCAAGATACGATCTTGCAATGGTCTCAGTTTCATTTGTCTATTCTCCCTTTTTTCAGTGTGAATTCATTAAACCCAAATAGCGCTATAGATGAAGATCATTCTATTTGATTTCCAGGTAAACCTTGCTTGGGGTCGGGCGTCACCCCCTTTCAATCAGTCTTTAATAATATATAAAAATATAGAGCTTGTTGCGTATATGGCTATACCTCAATGCTTCAGCGGCCATCAAAGTCCGTTTCCCCTGGCAGACAGAAAGAAGCGTCACGGCTAATTTCAATCTTTACTTTTTGATTCAGCGCTGTTTGATTTCGATTCCCCGGCTGCAGAATCACTTTTTTGATTCT
>JALVQM010000216.1 GCA_027025615.1 Desulfobacteraceae bacterium
GAATTTGACTCTCTGGCCGACCTGGTCTCTTTCGGGGTTGCACCGGGACTGATGATGTACCTGTGGGCCCTGCATTCATTACACAGGATAGGCTGGCTGGCCTCTTTCCTGTTCGTAGTTTGTGGTGCCTTGCGGCTTGCCAGGTTCAACACCCAGGTGGGAACCATCAGCAGTGACCATTTCCTGGGGCTGCCAATTCCTGCAAGTGCCGGGATGACGGCGGTTACCGTCCTTTTTTGTCACAAGGTTGGTTTTGTAGCCGGGGATCATCCTTATCTTATCCTGGTGATGTTATACCTGTTGTCGTTTTTGATGGTCAGTACCATCCGTTACAATAGTTTCAAGAACCTGGCCTTGCTGAGAAATATGAATTTCAACGTTTTGGTGACAGCTATTCTGGTGCTGGTGTTCATTGCCGCCCAGCCATCCATAGCTCTCTTTTCAATGGGGGTGCTCTATGTGCTGTCAGGACCCTTGTTGACAATGAGACAAGCCAGGCTAAACCGTAGAGAGGCTTTGGAAGCATCCCGCAAAGAAGATTCAAGTTCAACTCTGATTTAGCAGGCTGTTGTGCAATTAACAGGCTGTTGAACCAGCCCTGTTAGCCGTGGATGCAGACAGCCTGTAAATCCACGTTTATTGACAAGGGGCACGCAAGATCGGCCGGCCTGGATGCCGGCCGATGGTGGTTCCTATTTATGTAAAAGGAAAGCAAGGAGAGACCCAAGTTGGAAAGGATACCGATTACACGCGAAGGTTATGAGGCCTTGAAAAAAGAGATGGAATATTTGAAGACTGTAGAAAGGCCTAGAGTAATCAAAGCCATCGAAGAAGCCCGGGCCCACGGTGACCTTTCGGAAAATGCCGAGTACGAAGCCGCCAAGGAGAGGCAGGCTTTCATTGAAAGCAGGGTTCGGGAGCTGGATTTCAAGCTGGCCAATGCCGATATCATAGAACCGGACAACCTGCCCAAGGACCGGGCGGTTTTTGCCAGCCGGGTATTGCTGGAAAATATTGATACCGGCGAGGATGTGGAATACCAACTGGTCGGCCCGGATGAATCCGATATTGAAAAAGGAAGGATTTCGATAACTTCTCCACTTGGAAAGGCCATAATCGGCCGCAAGCCCGGCGATGAGATCGTTCTCCAGGCACCGGGTGGCAAGCGGGTTTACGAGTTGGTGGAGATACTCTGAGTATTTATACCGGCCGGATTGCAATTCAAAACGGCCGGAACCGGAGCAAAATCCGGTAACAAGATTAAGGAGGTATTTTGTGGCACGTATAACTATTGAGGATTGCTTAAAAAAAGTTGATAATCGTTTCAAGCTCGTTCATATGGCGGCCGCAAGGGTAAGGCAGATCCGGGAGGGATCAGAATACCTGGTCAGCTCACCCAAGAATGAAGACATAGTTGTCGCCCTGCGCGAAATAGCGGCCGGAAAAGTTGTGGAGAAAAAACCTTCCGAGCAGACCTGACCTGAATGAGCCTGCCTGCCGGGAATTGCCCAAATTGCCCAAGTTGCCCTACACATATAAGGCACTCACCCGTTACATGGGCAAGGCCTTGCACCGCTACCGGATGATAGCCGATGGCGACCGGATCGCCGTTGGCATTTCCGGTGGCAAGGACAGTTTCAGCCTGATGTGGCTCTTGGACGACTTGCGCAAAAGAGCCCC